>JAMNYN010000065.1 GCA_023622805.1 Pseudomonadota bacterium
CGTGCTGCGCGTGATAGGTTCCGAGCTGGCACTGGCCAATCGGCTCTACAGCAGCGGGCGCAGCCGCGAGCAGTCGCTGCAGCGCCTTTCCGTGCTGGGCGCCGACGACGACATGAACGCCGTCGTCAACCTGCTGGTGCAGGTGGACCGCCATGGCGGCGCCGTGCAGGAGCCGCTCAAGGAATTCAGCATCCGGCTGCGCGAAAAGCGCCAGGCGAATTTCAAGGAAAGGATAGGTGCCATCACGGTCAAGATGACCGGCGTCATGGTGCTGACCTTGCTGCCCGCGCTCATGGTCATCACGGCGGGCCCGGGCTTCACCGCCGTCATCCGATCGCTCTCTTCCATGGGAGGCAAATAAGCCATGCAGATCAAGCCACACCCTTCACACAGCCGGACTGCCACATGGCTGTTGCTGGCCACAGGCGCGCTGGCGCTAGCGGGCTGCGCCTCCAAACCTGCGCAAGGCTATGGCGCAGCAGAGCAGAACATTGCGGCGCAGGCCCAGCAGCAGATGGAAAGCGCCGAGCAAGCCACGCAAGTCGATCCGCAGAAGACCTATCTGAATCTGATAGCGCAAATGCAGCAGGCCCAGCAGTGGTACGCCTCGCTGGCCCATGCGGATGCTTTTGAGCGCCAATACGGCAGCAACCCGGAAATTCGCCTGAAACGCGCCGATGCGCAGCGTAACACCGGTCAGCCGCAGCTCGCGGAGACCAACTACCGCGCGCTGCTGGGCGATGCGGACAGCAACACACAGGCGCGCGCCCATCGCGGTCTGGGCCTGCTGTACGCAGGCCAGAAGCGCTACGCGCAAGCGGTCACCCAGTTGGAGATGGCTCGGCAAATCAACCCCATAGATGCCGATGTACTGGCCGACCTGGCCTACACCCATATGCTCGACGGCCGTCTGACTGCCGCGTCTCTGCCTATATTGCAGGCAGCACAGTTGGCACCCAGCAATGCCCGCGTGCAACTGAACCTGGCGCTGTACTGGCTGGCCAGCGGCGAACAGCACCAAGCCTCGCAATTGCTGCAGCGCCTGCGCCAGCCCCAGGCCAAAAACACTCCGCCGCTGATAGACGAGACGTCTGTGCAAACCCTGCAGTCCCAGCTCATCTCCATAGAGCAGGCGGCGCGCGCGCGCGCCGCTGCGACCGACACGGCGCCGGCAATTGCGCGACAGCCCCCTCTGGGCGCGATGCGAACCGTTGTCATCGATCAGCAGCCCGCTGCCCCATCTCGTATCGATATCGTGCAGGCGCCCAGCGACAGCACGCCAGCCCCGCCGCAATAAGGAGCAAGCCATGACTTTCCCCCCCGCGCCATGCGCGCGCCAGCACCGTGCAGCCCGATGGCTGATACCGGTCGTCGCTCTGGTGATCAGTGCTGCCGGCCATGCCCAGGAAGATCAGGCACCCAGCCGCGCTGTCGCTTTCGTGGACACGCAGCTGAGCACGGCGGCCTCCAACGGCCCCGCGGTGGACAGCACTCTCAGCACAGCGGCCTCCACCGTGGTGGCGCCGGAGCCTGGACTGGTACAGCCCCTGCCCATTCGGCGCATCGACATCGGCAGCGCCACGCAGGCCCTGTGGGACATGCAGCGTAGTTCGCCCGGCGTGCGTCCCCGCCCCATCGACGGCGAACAGGCCAGCCGCAGCTACCAGCGTTATCTCAAGAGCTTCGACACCACCATTCCCGAGCACTACGACTCCGGCCTGAACCTCAAAAAGCAATAGTGCCTTGCCCTCATTCGCCGCACCCGCCAAGCCAACACAAAGAGCCATGCCATGTTTTTGCGACCTGCAACCCCTCTGAACGGCGCCGCCAGGCGTCGCCATCAGCGCGGTATCTACGCGCTGGAATGGGCCATGATCTTTATCATTTTTTTCATGCTGCTGTACGCCGTCATCAGCTTCGGGCTGGGCTTTCTGGTGCGCGAATCCATGCAGTGGGCCGCCGAAGACGGCGCGCGTGCCGCGCTGCAGTTCCAGAACAGCCGCAGCGTGCGCAAGGACCGCGCCTTGGCCGTCGTGCAGAGCAACCTGGACTGGCTGCCCGCGGGACTCAAGGCAACGATCAACCAGGGCAGCAACTTCAGTTTCATGGTCTGCCGGCTCAATGACAGTGCAAGTTGCACCGCCAACATGGCGCCCGGTGCCATCGCCTGCGACCCCGCCACCAACAAACCCTGCATGCTGCAAGTGCGCTTGACACTGCCGTATGCGCAGCACGCTTTCACTCCGTCCCTGACCCTGGGCTTGATGGAAATTGCCATGCCCAACCTGCAGGCACAAGCCCAGATTCTGGTCGATCAGGAAGGGTTTTGACATGCGCCATTTCCCCACTTTTCCTTCTCGAAAACCTTACCGCGTGCAGCGCGGCATCGCGGCGCTGGAATTCACCATTCTCGCGCTGTTTGTGATGGTGCCCGCCTTCCTGGGAGTCTTCGTC
>JAMNYN010000031.1 GCA_023622805.1 Pseudomonadota bacterium
CTGGCCGGCCTGGGCGGCGCGCTGCAGCTGCCGCGCGAATCGGCCCATCTGGACATGGATTTGCTGACCATAGGCGCGGCCTTCGTGGTGGTGGTGGTCGGCGGCATGGGCTCGATTCCGGGTGCGTTTGTCGCGGCGCTGCTGATCGCCGAACTCAAGGCGATCTGCATCTGGCTGGGGCTGGTGGAAATCGGCGGCGTGGAGATCTCGTTTTCCAAGCTGACGCTGGTGGTCGAGTTCCTGGTCATGGCCGTGGTGCTGGTCTGGCGCCCCTGGGGCTTGATGGGGCGGCCGCAGGCGGCGGTGCGCGTGCTGGGCGAGGCCGAGGCGCCGCTGCGCCGCGCGGGCCGGGGCGGCCAGGCGGCGACCCTGGCCGGACTGGCGCTGCTGGCGGCCCTGCCGCTGCTGGCCGGTGAAGGCAGCTATGCGCTGGTGCTGCTCACCGATATTTTCATCATGGCCTTGTTCGCGGCCAGCCTGCACGCCCTGCTGGGGCCGGGCGGCATGCACTCCTTCGGCCACGCGGCCTATTTCGGCCTGGGCGCGTATGCGGCGGCCCTGCTGGTGCGCAGCAGCGGCCTGTCCATGGAAGCCGCGCTGCTGCTGGCGCCGCTGGCCGCGGCCTGCGGCGCCTTGTTGTTCGGCTGGTTCTGCGTGCGGCTGTCGGGGGTCTACCTGACCATGCTGACGCTGGCGTTCGCGCAAATCACCTGGGCCATCTGCTACCAGTGGGATGCGTTCACGGGCGGCAGCAACGGCCTCACGGGCGTCTGGCCCAGCGACTGGGCGGCGCAGGGCGCGGCCTATTACTGGCTCACGCTGGCCGTGGTGGCCGCGGCCGTCTACCTGCTGCGGCGCATGCTGTTCGCGCCCCTGGGCTATGCCTTGCGCGCCACGCGCGACTCGGCGCTGCGGGCCGATGCCATAGGCATCGACGTGCGGCGCGTGCAGTGGGCGGGCTTTGTCGTGGCCGGCCTGTGGGCCGGGCTGGCCGGAGCCTTGTACGTGTTTTCCAAGGGCAGCATTTCGCCCGACAGCCTGGCTATCACCAAGTCGGTGGACGCGCTGGTGATGGTGCTGCTCGGCGGCGTGCAGACGCTGGCCGGGCCGCTGGTCGGTGCCGGCGTCTTCACCTGGCTCAACGATACGGTCGCGCGCCAGACCGATTACTGGCGGGCCCTGCTGGGCGGCATCATCTTGCTGCTGGTGCTATTGTTCCCGCAGGGGCTGGCCGGCTTTGCGCACCAGCTGCAGGACGCCTGGCGGCGGCGGGAGGGCCGTGCATGAGCTTGTTGCAAGTGACGGGCCTGCACAAAGCCTTTGGCGGCGTGCGCGCCGTCGACGACGTGAGCTTCTCGCTGGAAAAAGGCGAGCTGCTGGCGCTGATAGGCCCGAACGGCGCGGGCAAGTCGACCACCTTCAACCTGGTCGGCGGCCAGCTCGCGCCCGACAGCGGATCGGTGCGCCTGGCCGGGCGCGAAATGGCCGGCCTGACGCCGCGCGCTGTCTGGCGCCTGGGCGTGGGCCGCACCTTCCAGATCGCCGCCACCTTCGCCTCGCTGAGCGTGCTGGAGAACGTGCAGATGGCCTTGCTGTCCGCCGATGGCCGGGTGTTTTCCTTCTGGCGCCGGGCGGCGGACCATCGCCGCGCCGATGCGCTGGCGCTGCTGGATAGCGTGGGCATGGCCGCCCAGGCCGAGCGGCCCTGCAGCGCGCTGGCCTATGGCGATGTCAAGCGCGTCGAGCTGGCCATGGCGCTGGCCCATGCGCCCCAGCTGCTGCTGATGGACGAGCCCACGGCGGGCATGGCCCCGGCCGAGCGCGTGGCGCTGATGACGCTGACCAAGCAACTGGCCCGAGAGCGGCAAATGGGCGTGCTGTTCACCGAGCACAGCATGGACGTGGTGTTCGGCCAGGCCGACCGGGTGCTGGTGCTGGTGCGCGGCAGGCTGCTGGCCGCAGGCCGGCCCGAAGACATACAGCGCAATGCGCGCGTGCAGCAGGCCTATCTGGGCAGCGGCCTGATTCTGGGAAAGCACCCGGCATGAACTTCTCGACAACTTCCCCGGCCGCGACGCCGCTGCTGCAGGTCACGGGCCTGAATGCCTGGTACGGCGCGGCCCATATCCTGCACGACGTTGCGCTCAGCGTGGCGCCTGGCGAAGTGGTGGCGCTGATGGGCCGCAACGGCGCGGGCAAATCGACCACGCTCAAGGCCATCGCCGGGCTGCTTGCGCGCAGCCAAGGGCAGCTGCGCTGCATGGGTCAGGACATCCAGGGCTGGCCGGCCTATCGCATTGCCCGGCTGGGCCTGGGCTACGTGCCCGAGGACCGGCGCATCTTCACCGACTTGACGGTGCGCGAAAACCTCGAAGTCGGCCGGCAGGCGCCACGCCGCTGGCCCGACGGCAGCGCCGCGCCGCACTGGACGCCCGAGCGGCTGTTCACGCTGTTTCCCAATCTGGGCGAAATGCCCGATCGCCTGGGCGGGCGCATGAGCGGCGGCGAGCAGCAGATGCTGTCGGTGGCGCGCACGCTCATGGGGCAGCCGCTGCTGGTGCTGCTCGACGAGCCTTCGGAAGGCGTGGCGCCGCTGATCGTCGAGCAGATGGCGCAGACCATTGCGACGCTCAAGGAGCAGGGCATGGGCATTCTGCTGTCGGAGCAGAACCTGCCGTTCTGCGAAGCCGTGGCCGACCGTGCCTACGTGCTGGAAAAGGGCCAGATCCGCTACAGCTCCAGCATGCAGGAATTGCAGGGCAATCTGGCCGTGCGCCAGGCCTACCTCGGGCTGTAGACCGGACTGCGGCTGGCCCAGGCGCACAGCACGCCCAGGGCCATCATGGCCGCGGCCACGGCAAACAGCGGCTGGTACACGCCGGTATGGCTGTAAAGCCAGGCCATGGCCGTGCCCGACAGCGCCTGGGTGCAGGCAAACGCGGCCGTGGCATAGCCCCACATGCGCTTGTGCTGCACCGGCCCCACCAGTTGCAGCAGGCGTCCTGAAGTCAGCGCGGCCATGCCCGGCGACAGTGCGCCGACCAGGAAGGACGACAGGCCATAGGCCAGGGCCTGGAAGGCCGCGGAAGGCCACCACAGCAACACGGCGGGCAGGACTGCGGGGATGAGCACGGCGAAGGCCTTGAGGCTGATGCCGCCGACCACGGCGCGGTGCCAGTCCCAGCGCGACGCGCACCAGGCGGCCGCGATCGGCCCGAGCAGGGCGCCGAGGCCGAACACCGCCCATTGCGTGGCACCGTAGGCGGCCCCTAAATGCTGCTCGCGCGCCAGGTAGTCGACCCAGAACACGGTGTTGGGCACAAAGCCCGCGGCATCGCAGGCATAGGCGCCCATCAGCCACAGCACGGGCCACAGCCACAGCGCGCGCGGGCCGTTGTCCGGGCGTGGGGCCAGCGGGGCCGATGCAGGGGGGGCGGACTGCTGGGCCAGCTGTACGGCCGCCAGTGGCAGACGCAGGCAGTTGCGCCAGCCCCAGAGGCCGCTGAGCGCCGATGCCAGCGCCAGTGCGGCCCAGGCCCAGGGCAGGCCCAGGCGGGCCAGTGCGGGCACCAGCGTGGCCGACAGCAGGGCGCCTATGCCGACGCCGGCAAACATCAGCGGGCCGAGGGCGGCACGCCGCGCCGGCGGTGCGGCCGACATGGCGATCGAAGGGCCGACCACCATCAGCACCGCGCCGGCCACACCGGCCACGCAGCGCCAGGCAAAAAACCAGGCGAACGGCTGGGGCAGGACAGACAGCGCAAAGCTCAACGCCACCGCCGCAAAGCTGTACAGCAGCACCCGGGCGGCGCCCCAATGCTCGGTCAGGCGGTGGGCGGCGAGCGCGCCGATCAGATAGCCCAGCAGATTGGCCGCGCCCAGGTAGGCGGCTTCGTCGGCGCTGAACCATTGCGCCTGTACCAGGGCTGGCATCAGCGCGGTATAGGCAAAGCGGCTCAGGCCTATGCCGCACAGCGTGGTCATCAGACCGGTGAGCAGCAGGGGGCGTTCGTGGCGGTGGATCACAAGGGATGGGCAGGGTTGGGCTGTGCAGCCCGCAGCTTGCCCCGTACCCGGCGGCCTGGCAAGCCCTGGCTGTCGCCTGCGGGGCGGTGTCTGTGCCGTGCACAAGTGTTGGCAGCAGGTCGTGCTTTACATACCAGGAACACTAAAATGTAAGACGTAGGCGACGATATTCAGCCGTTTTAGCTATAGTTGACCGTCTGCTCCTCGAATCATTATAAATACTGACGTAACAAATGAGGGTGAAGCCATGGGGCAACTATCCAGTTTTTGTCAGACTCGCCGCCCTGCAGCGGGGACTTCCCGGCGCATGTTCTTGCGCGGGAGTCCACGGCATTCCTCGGACCTCTTTTCTCCTTTCGCATCATGAGCCTGCCATCTTCCGACCCTGGTGAACGCAGCACCGGACGCTACCGCCAAAAGCGGGAGGCCATCCTCAACGCCGCCGCCAAACTGTTTGACGAGAACGGCATCAAAGGCACGATGCTGTCGGAAGTCGCGAGCCAGGTGGGGCTCAGCACCAACAGCATCACCTACTACTTCAAGAAGAAGGAAGACCTGGTGTTCGAGTGCCTGATGCACACCGTCACCACTATCGAGGCCATCACCAAGGCGGCAGCGCAGGAAGCCACGCCCCGGGAGCGGGTGATTCGCTTCAACCGCGAATTCATGCAGATGCTGGCCGAGTGCGCCCAAGGCCGCTACCCGGGCCTGATGACGTTTCGCGATGTGGGCGAGCTGGATGCGTCCTACACCAAGGTGATTTTCACGGCCTACAGCGACATGTTCCGGCGCGTTCGGGCCTTGCTGGCCGACGGCCCCATACAGACCGAAAACCGCATGGCCTTGACCGTGCGCACGCACCTGCTGCTGACCCTGGTGCAATGGGCGCGCACCTGGCTGGCCAGCTTCAGCGTGGCCAGCTACGAGCGCATGGCCGAGTACTTCAGCGACATCCTGCTCAACGGCCTGGCCGCCCCGGATGCGCGCTGGGAGCCGAATGCGCTCGACCAGCAACTCGCCAGCGTCGAGGTGCCGGAGTCGACCAACCACGGCTTTCTGGCGGCCGCCATCGGCCTGGTCAATGAAGTGGGCTACAGCGGCGCGTCGATCGACCGCATCTCGGCTCGCCTGAGCGTGACCAAGGGCTCGTTCTACCACCACATTCCGCGCAAGGAAGACCTGTTCGCCGAATGCATGCGCCACACGCTGGTGGTCGTCGAAGGCATGCAGAACACGGCCTTGCAGGCACAGGGCACGGGCCTGGAAAAGCTGGGCGCGCTGCTGCGTGCGCTGGTGGCGTTTCACTTCTCGCCGCAAGGCCCGCTGCTGCGCATTTCGGCCTGGAACGAACTCTCCAACTACACCCAGTTCCACGACCGCGTGCAGCCGCTGCGCGAGCTTACGCAGACGGTGACGGAGTTCCTCGCCACCGGCATGATGGACGGCAGCATCCGCCCCACCCACCAGACGGTGGCGGCGCTGATGGTGGTGGGCATGATCACCGGCGCCACGACCCTGGACAAGTGGGTCCCCGGCGCCGAGAACATCGATGTGGAAGCGCTGTACCTGCAGCCGTTTTTCTACGGCATTTGCGGGGAGATAGGCTGAGGCTTTAAGCGCTCGCGAACTCGGGCAGTCGCGTGAACCGCGTCCGGTGAAAATCCGTGTTGCCCAGCGTGGTTTCAATGGCCGTGAGGCGCTTGAAATAGTGGGCAATCGACATCTCGTTGGTCATGCCCATGCCGCCATGCATTTGAATCGCCTGCTGGCCGATGAACTGCATGGCCTTGCCGACACGCACCTTGGCGGCGGACACCAGCTTGCGGCGCTCGTCGGCCGGCGCGCGGTGCGCCTTGACGGTTGCCAGGATGGTGATGGACTTGGCCAGTTCGGCATGCATGCACATGTCGGCCATGCGGTGTTGCAGCACCTGGAACGTGCCGATCGGCACGCCGAACTGCTGGCGCGTCTTGAGGTAGTCCAGCGTCAGCGCGTTGGCGGCTTCCATCGCCCCTACGGCTTCCGCGCACAGCAGGACGACGCCGAAATCGGTGGCCGCTTCGAGGATGTCCCAGCCTTTGCCGGCCTGCCCTATCAAGGCCGTGGCGGGCAGGCGCGCCTGGTCGAACGTCACGCTCGCGGCGCGCTGGCCGTCGTAGGTGCGGTACTCGGTGATGCTCATTCCCGGCGTGTCGCGGGGCACGTACAGCAGGCTGATGCCGTCATGGTCGCGCGGGGCGCCGCTGGTGCGCACCGAGACCACCAGGCCATCGGCCTGGGCGCCGTGGATGACAGCGCATTTGCTGCCCTGGACCATATAGGCATCGCCGTCGGCGCGGGCCGTGACCGCGATGTTGAACAGCTCGTGACCGGCCTCTTTTTCATTGAGCGCGCAGGCCAGTTGCAGGGTGCCCGCGGCCACCTGTTCCAACACGGCGGTGTGGCCGCCACGGCGCAGAAAGTCCGCCGCCAGCACGGTGGCGAAGTAGGGCTCTATGACCAGGCCGCGCCCGATTTCCTTCATCACGATCATCAGGTCTTCGGGGCTGCCGCCCAGGCCGCCAGCCTCTTCGGGCACGGCCAGCGCGAGCGCGCCGAGTTCGGTCAGGGCCGCATAGGCCGGGTCGGAAACGCCGGGCGCGGAGGCGACGATTTTCTGGCGTGCCTCGAAGCTGTAGTCGCGCGCTATCCAGCGCTGCAGCGAGTCCGCGAATTGCTGCTGCTCTTCGGAAAGACGAAAGTCCATGGTGGTCTCCTTACAGGCCCAGAATCATTTTGGAAATCACGTTGCGCTGCACTTCGTTCGAGCCGCCGAAGATGGTGATCTTGCGCAGGTTGAAGTAGTGCGGTGCCAGCGGCGCCAGCTCGTCATCGCCGGAGGCGGCGTGGGCCTTGTGGCCGGCCAGGTACTCTGGGTCGAAAGCCAGACCGGCGGGGCCGGCGGCTTCCAGCAGCAGCTCGCTGATGGCCTGTGAGATTTCCGTGCCCTTGACCTTGAGCAGGGAGGCTTCGGGGCCGATCTTGTTACTGGCGCCGTCGGCTACCAGGCTCAGCGCGGTCATCTCCAGCGCCATGAGTTCGATCTCGACATCGGCGACGCGGGCGGCGAAAGAGGGGGCATGCAGCAGCGGCGCGCCATCGACCTGCTTGCGCAGCGCCAGGCGCTTGAGCACCTTGAGTTCGCGCTTGGAGTTGCCGATGGCGGCGATGCCGGTGCGCTCGTGTCCCAGCAGGTATTTGGCGTAGGTCCAGCCCTTGTTTTCTTCGCCGATCAGGTTGGCCACGGGCACTTTCACGTTGTCGAAGAAGACTTCATTGACTTCGTGGGTCTCGTCCAGCGTGATGATGGGGCGCACGGAAATGCCCGGCGTCTTCATGTCGATCAGCAGAAAGGAAATGCCGGTCTGCTTGGCGCCTTCGGTGCTGGTGCGCACCAGGCAGAAGATCCAGTCGGCGTGCTGGCCCAGCGTGGTCCAGGTCTTCTGGCCGTTGACGATGTAGAAGTCGCCTTCGCGCTCGGCGCGGGTCTTGAGCGAGGCCAGATCGGAGCCGGCACCGGGCTCGGAGTAGCCCTGGCACCACCAGTCCTCGGCGTGGTAGATGCGCGGCAGATAGTGCTGTTTCTGTTCTTCGCTGGCAAAGCCCAGCAGCACCGGGGCCAGCAGGTTCAGGCCGAAGGACAGGGTCGGCGGGGCGTAGGCCAGCGCGTATTCCTCGGCCCAGATATGGCGCTCCATGCTGCTCCAGCCCGTGCCGCCGTATTTCACCGGCCAGCCCGGCGCGATCCAGCCTTTCTTGGCCAGGATCTTGTGCCAGCGCACGGCATCTTCGCGCTGGATGCGGCGCCGGGTGCGCACTTTCTCGCTCAGCTCCGGCGGCAGATGCTCGCGAAAGAATTGCCGGACTTCCTCGCGAAAACGCAGGTCTTCTTCCTTGTACTCGAGATCCATGGGGTGCTCCTTGGGTGAAAACAGGCCGCAGCCGTGCTCCGGGGTGGCGTGCAGGCCACCCCGTGGACCACGGGCTGAGGGGATGAGGGTCTAGACGGCGGGTTGCAGATCGCTGAAGGTGCGGCCGCTGGCGACCAGATCCTGCAGCAGCTTCGCGGGCTTGAACTGCGGGCCCCAGCGGGCTTCGAATTCCTGCATCTTGGCCAGCACCTTGGGCAGGCCTATGCGCTCGCCGTAGAACATCGGGCCGCCGTGGTAGACCGGCCAGCCATAGCCGTTGACCCACACCACGTCGATGTCGGAAGCGCGCAGTGCCATGCCTTCCTCGAGGATCTTGGCTCCTTCATTGATCATGGGATAAATGCAGCGTTCGAGGATTTCCTCGTCGCTGACTTCGCGCGCCTGGACGCCGCGTTGGCAGGCGAAGTCCTGGATGGCTTTCTCGACCAGCGGCGACGGAATGGCCGTGCGTTTTTCGTCGTAGTCGTAAAAGCCCGCGCCGGTCTTCTGCCCGCGACGATCCATTTCGCACAGCACTTCGCGCAGCGTCGATGACGAGGATTTCTCCTTGTTCCAGCCCAGGTCCAGGCCGGCGAGATCGCTCATGGCGAAGGGCCCCATGGGAAAGCCGAAGTCGTAGAGCACGCGGTCCACGGCCCAGGGCATGGCGCCTTCGAGAATCAGCTGGTTGGCTTCGCGCTGGCGCTGCGCCAGGATGCGGTTGCCGACAAAGCCTGGGCACACGCCGACCAGCACCGCGACCTTGCCTATCTTCCTGGCCAACTGCATGGCGGTGGCGATCACGGCGTCGGAGGTCCTGGCGCCGCGCACCACTTCCAGCAGCTTCATCACATTCGCCGGCGAGAAGAAGTGCAGCCCGATCACCGATTCGGGCCGCGCCGTGGCCGATGCGATCTCGTTGAGGTCCAGCGCCGAGGTGTTGGAGGCCAGGATGGCCGTGGGTTTGCAGATGCCGTCCAGGCGCGCGAACAACTCCTTTTTCACGGCCATGTTCTCGAACACGGCTTCGATCACCAGATCCACCTGGGCCAGGTCCTGCAAGTCCAGCGAGCTGCTCAGCAAGGCCATGCGCTGCTCTATGGCCTGGGGCGTGATGCGCCCTTTCCTGGCGGTGTTTTCGTAGTTGCTGCGTATGGTGCGCAGGCCGCGGTCCAGCGCTTCCTGGCCGGTCTCCACCAGGTGCACGGGCAGGCCGGCATTGAGGAAGTTCATGGCGATGCCCGCGCCCATGGTGCCGGCGCCGATGATGCCCACGGTCTGCACGGGCAGGGTGGCCGCATCCTGGGCCAGGCCGGGGATGTTCCAGGCCTGGCGCGAGGCGAAGAAGTGGTTGCGCTGGGCGGCCGACTGCTGGCCTTGCACCAGGCCCGTGAAGAGCTGGCGCTCGCGTTGCAGGCCTTCGTCAAAGGGCAGGTTCACCGCGGCTTCCACGCATTGGATGATTTTTTCGGGGGCGTCGAAACCGCGAAATTTCTTCGCGTTGGCTTGGCGGAAATGGGTGAACAGTTCGGGCTGGCCGCGCGCGGCCTGCACCTTGTCGTTTTGCTCGCGGATCTTGCGCAGCGGACGCTTTTCGGCCACCACCTGCTGGGCGAAAGCGATCGCTGTCGCGCGCAGCTGGCCTTCGGGCGCCAAGGCATCGAGCAGGCCGTTGTGCAGCGCTTCGGCCGCCGGCATATGCACGCCGCTGGTCATCATCTGCAAGGCCGCCTCCGGGCCCACGATGCGCGGCAGGCGCTGCGTGCCGCCGGCGCCGGGCAGCAGGCCCAGATGCACTTCGGGCAGGCCCAGGCGGGCGCTGGGCACGGCGATGCGGTAGTGGCAGACCAGGGCCACTTCCAGGCCGCCGCCCAGGGCCGTGCCGTGGATCGCGGCCACCACCGGCTTGGGCGAATCTTCCAGCACGCGCTGCACTTCGGGCAGGCTCACGCCGGTCGGGGGCTTGCCGAACGCGGCGATGTCGGCGCCGGCGATGAAGGTGCGGCCTTCGCACAGCAGCACGATGGCATGCGCCGCGGGGTCGGCGATGGCCGCCAGGGCGGCGGCGTGGATGCCGTCGCGCACGGCGGTCGACAGCGCATTGACCGGCGGGGAGTTGAGCGTGATCACGCCCACGCCGTCGATGTTGGAATAGCTCGTCACTGGGTTGATTGTCAGCATGGCAGATACCTGGAGGGTCGGAAAACGGGGAGCGGATGCATGTCAGACGGGCAGCGGCACGGACATGTCCTTGGCGATGGCCAGAAAGCGGTCAAGGTTGTCGCGCACGGCTTTCTTGTTGTATTTGCCGACGCTGGTCTTGGGGATGTCGCTGGTGATGGCGATCAGCTTGGGCAGCATCCACTTGGTGATCTTTCCGGTCTTCACGCCGTGTTCCTCGAGGAAATCCATGATGTCTTCCTCGGTGGCCGGCATGCCGGGGCGCAGGCTGACGACGGCCATGGGTTTTTCGCCCCATACCGGGTCGGGGACGCCGACCACCAGGGCTTCGAGCACGCAATCCGCCATGGCGATCAGGTTCTCCAGCAGCAGCGTGGGAATCATCTCCGCGCCGCTGCGGATCACGTCCTTGAGGCGGTCGGCAATGACCACGAAGCCTTCTTCGTCGACCTTGGCGATGTCGCCGGTGTGGAACCAGCCGTCGTACCAGACTTCGGCGGTCTTGTCGGGCGCGCGGTAGTACTCCTGGGTGACCCAGGGGCCGCGGATGGCGATCTCGCCCACGGTCTGGTTGTCCCAGGGGACGGGCCGGCCCGTGCCATCCACGACTTCGACTTCCAGGCCCAGCACGGGCAGGCCGGTCTTGACCATGACTTCGTCAATGGCCGTGCGGGTCCAGTCCACCATGTGCTTCTTGACGAAAGCGCCTATGGCCGCGGGCGCTGTCTCCGTCATGCCGTAGCCCGAGCCCGCGCGAAAATTCGGCAGCATCTTCTCCAGCTTGGTCTTCAGGCCCAGGGGCAGGGCGCCGCCGCCCACGCCCACATTGACCAGGCTGCTGAGGTCGTATTTGTCGAAGTCCTTGAACTCCAGCAGCATGGCCGCGATGGTCGGGACAATGCCCACGGAGGTGACTTTTTCGCGCTCCACCAGCTCGCAGAAACCGCGCACGGTGAAGGTGCCGGGCAGCACGATCTTCTGCGCGCTGAACACGGTGCTGAACGGTGCGCCCCAGCCGTGGATGTGGAACAGCGGCGTGTTGAGCATGGGCACAGCGTTCTCGCCCAGGCGGTCGGCGTCGACGAAGGCCGGCGTGTTGACTATGCTCTGGCGCGCCATGCCGTGCAGCGTCATCAGGTAGAGCTGGCGGTGGGTGAAGGTCGCGCCCTTGGGCTGGCCGGTGGTGCCGGTGGTGTAGCACAGGGTG
Source organism: Pseudomonadota bacterium (assembly GCA_023622805.1). Lineage (GTDB taxonomy): Bacteria > Pseudomonadota > Gammaproteobacteria > Burkholderiales > Burkholderiaceae_C > Comamonas > Comamonas bellezanensis. The sequence continues at coordinate 11,365 of JAMNYN010000031.1, forward strand.
GCGGTAGTGTCCTCGTGCAGATAGGGCCAGTCGAAGTCCCTGGGCTCGGCCGCGATCAGGCTCTCGTAGGCGATCAGGCCGGGCAGCCGACTTTGCGGCAGGCCCGGTGTGTCCGACATGTAGACGAAGTGCTTGACCGTGTCCTTGATGCGGTCGTAGATGTTTTCCAGCAGCGGCAGCACCGTGTCATCGACAAAGATCACGCTGTCCTGGGCGTGGTTGATGGTGTAGGCGATGTGTTCCTCGGACAGCCGGATGTTGATCGGGTGCAGCGTGGCGCCAATGCAGGGCGCGGCGTAGTACAGCTCCAGGTGGCGGTGGGTGTTGTAGGACATGGTGCCCACGCGGTCGCCGAGCTGGCCGGGCTTGCCGGGCTGGATGTGCAGCTGGTTCTGCAGGGCGTGGGCCAGCTGGCAGACCCGCTGGTACCACTGGCGCCAGGTGAAGCGCTGGTAGTCGCCAGTGACGTGGTTGCGGTAGACCACGCCGATCTGGTCCGGGTAGTAGCGCACCGGGCGCTTCATGAAGGTGGTCAGCAACAGCGGGTAGTTGGTGCTGA
>JAMNYN010000357.1 GCA_023622805.1 Pseudomonadota bacterium
TGGCCGTGCCCAGCACCAGGCCGGCGCCGCCGCTGACCAGCGTCAGCCACAGCGTGGTGCGCGCGCCTGCGGCGAACTCGCCGGCGCTGGACCCTATGGGCTCGGGCAGCCAGGACAAAAGCCAGCCCAGCGAAGACAGGACCAGCACCATCAGCACCAGGGCCGTGACCAGCGTGGCATTGCTGCGCTGCTGGCGGCTCCAGTGCGCGGGCCAGAGGGCATTGGGCATGGGCGGCGCTCCCGGTCAGCGGCTTTCAGGGCAGCGAATGTCTTCCTGAAAGTACTTTTGGGAAATCCTGGCATAGCTGCCATCGGCCATCGTGGCCTTGAGCGCCTGCGACCAGGCATCGGCCAGGCCGGTGTTGCCCGGGGCCACGGCTGCGGCGATGCGCTCGATGGTGACCATCTCGCCGAGCTGAAAGCCGGACTGGGGCGATTTGCGCAGCAGCTCCTTGGCGACGAAGCGGTCGGTGACCAGGGCGTCGACGCGTTTGGCGAGCAGAGCGCTGCGGGCATCGGTGTCGGTGGGAAAGTTCTTCACGGACAGGCTGCCCGGCAGGCGCCGGACCGCGGCCAGATAGCTGGTGCCGGTCTGCACGGCCACCACCTTGCCCGCCAGGTCCTGGGCGGTGCGCAGGGTGGGGGACAGGGCCACGATGACGCCGCCCGAGCAGTAATGCGGCAGCGTGAAGGTCACGGCCTTGGCGCGCTCGTCGGTGATGGCGTGCGAAGCGATGACCACATCCCAGCGGTCCTGCTGCAGGCCCGCGAGCAGGGCGTCGAAGCCCAGGGCTTTCCATTGGGGTTTCAAGCCCATCTTGCGCGTCACCAGTTCGGCCGCTTCGATTTCAAAACCGGTGAGCTGCTTGCCCTGAAAGTAGTTGAAAGGCGCGTACTGGCCTTCGGTGGCGAGCAGCAGCGTGCCATCCCGGCGGATGGCGTCCAGCGGCCGCGCCTGGAGGGTGAAGGCGCAGGCGCACAAGGCGGACGCCAGCGTGAGGGTTCGCAAAATATTCATGCCCATCTCCTAGGGGCACAAGGCGGATTTGCCGCGCCGGTCGGCGGCGTCGCCAGGTGTCTGCCGCCATGATGGGTCGCGGGCAGGATGCCGCACAACACGGCTAAACCCGCATGTGCAGGCAGGCCGCTGGGGGAGTGCAGGTTTTTTGTAACACCTGGCCTGCCTATCTTGCAGCCGTTGCAAGTGCTTACTGACTTTGTGGTTTTCGACGGTCCTGGCTCAGCGCAGGAAGGCGTCGTAACCTGTCTTGAGGATCAGCGCGCTCACCACCAGGATGAAGATTCCGCGCACAAAACCCGTGCCGTGGCGCAGGGCCATGTAGGTGCCCAGCAGGCTGCCCAGCACATTCGCCAGCGCCAGTGGAATGGCGAAATGCCACCACACATGGCCTTTCATGGTGAACAGGATCAGCGCCGCCACATTGGTCGCGATGTTGAGCAGCTTGGCCGAGACCGAGGCGTTCAGAAAGTCGTAGCCCAGCAGGCGCACGAAGAGGAAGACGAAGAAGCTGCCGGTGCCGGGACCGAAGAACCCGTCGTAGAAGCCGATCACCAGGCCGATCATGCAGGCCGCAATGGCTTCGGCGCGGCCGGTGTAGCGCGGAGCATGGTGGCGGCCCATGTCCTTCTTGAGCAGCGTATAGGCCAGCACGAAGACCAGCACCAGGGGCAGCAGCTTGCGCAGGAAGTCGGAGGAGATGGCGGTGACGGCCCAGGCGCCGGCAAACGAGCCGACGAAGCTCACGGCGATGGCCGGCGTGATGGCGGCCCAGGGAATGCTCACCCGGCGGCTGTACTGCCAGGCCGACATGGCGGTGCCCCAGACCGAGGCGCTTTTGTTGGTGCCCAGCAGCGTGGCTGGAGGGGCTTGCGGAAAGGCCGCAAACATCGCCGGTAGAAGGATCAGACCGCCGCCGCCCACGATTGCATCGATAAACCCGGCCAGCAGCGAGGCCAGCGAAACAAAGATCCATTCCATATGGGGGCCGATTGTCGCATTGCCCCAAGGGCGGTCCGGGCGCTCAGGGCATAAAAGCTGAGCGCCAATAAAAAAGCGCCGGACTTGGCCGGCGCTTGGGAAAAGGCATCTCGTTGTATGCTTTTTATATATAGGTCTGGTTCTGTGGCGAGTAGTCTCCTCGGCCCCTCTTCGTCGCACCGAGGTGCGCTTGAGTGCATGGAATGTACTGCTTGCACCCGCTTGGTGCATTGGGGGTTTCCCGAGGGTGCCTGTCGCTGGATGACAGGGGTGTGACGGTTTGGGGCCTGTTGCAGCGCGCAGACGCTGCGGGGCCGGCCCTTTTGCTCAGGCGCCGACCAGTTCGCGCGCCGCCGCCGGGCCGCCCTCCTGGGGGGCTTCGCCCCCCAGCGCGGCTACGGCGTTAGCCGAGCAAGCGTGGGGGCCCCTGCCCTTGCGAATCCAT
>JAMNYN010000738.1 GCA_023622805.1 Pseudomonadota bacterium
GGCCGCGCGCAGCGCCTGCTGCGGCAGTTCCGCGGTGGCCGCGCCCACCAGCGCGGCCTGGGGCTGGGCGCGCAGCACGGACGCCGCCCCGCCGGTGTGATCGTTGTCGCTGTGGCTGAGCATCAACATGTCCAGGCGCTCGCCCTGGGCGCGCAACAAGGGCACCAGCACCCGCTGACCCGCGTCGCTGTCCGGCCCATAGCGCGGCCCGGTGTCGTACAGCAGGCTGTGGCCTTGCGTGCGCACCAGCACGGCATTGCCCTGGCCGATATCGGCCGCCAGCAGCGTGAAATCGCCGGCCGCGGGGCGCGCGGGCTGCCACCACAGCGCCGGCAGCAACAAGGGCAGGCCCAGCAGCCGCACGGGCCCCGGCAGGCGCAGCACCAGCCCGACGCCGCCCACCAAAGCTGCAAGCGCGGCCCAGGCCGGCGCGGCGGGGAGGAACAGCACGGCGGCAGGCCATTGCGCCAGCCATTGCAGCACGGCGCTCAAAGGCAGGACGCTGGCTGCGGCCAACTGCCACAGCGGCGCCCAGCCCATGCCCAGCATGGCCAGGGGCGTGACCACCAAGGTCACCCAGGGAATGGCCAGCAGGTTGGCCAGCATGCCCACCAGCGAGACCTGACCGAACAGCAGCAAGGCCAGCGGCGTGAGCGCCAGAGTCACCACCATCTGCTCGCGCAGCAGGGCCTGCACGCGTGCGCGCAGGCCGCGCGCCGCGGGCTCTCCCGTCGCTGAAGCGAACAGCACGCCCACGGCCACAAAGCTCAGCCAGAAACCCGCCTGCCACAGCGCCCAGGGGTCGGCCGCGACCACCGCCGCCAGCGCCAGCAGCCAGACCTGGGGCCAGGGCCAGCGCACCCCGGCCAGGCGCAGGCAAGCCACCACCGCCAGCATGCCCACGGTGCGTTGCGCGGGCAGACCCCAGCCGCTGAGCGCGCTGTACCCCAGGGCCAGCAACACGCCGCCCAGCAGCCCCGCCGTGGGCGCGGGCAGCCACAGACAGCAGCGCGCCGAATGCCGCCAGGCCCAGCCCAGCAGCGCGGCCGCCAGCCAGGCAAACATGGTGATGTGCAGGCCGGAAATACTCATCAAATGGGCCACGCCGGTGGCGCGAAACAATTCCCAATCGCCGCGCTCTATCGCCCCCTGGTCGCCCACGACCAGGGCCGCGACCACGCCGCGCGCACGCTGCCCTTCCTGACCGCCAGCACCCGGCCACAGCGCGCGCAGCATGGCCGGCGGCGCACTGTCCGCCACGATGGCATCGCGCAATTGCTGGCGCAGCCACGCCACCGGGTAGCGCCCGGTCTGACCCAGCTGGCGCGGCGGCGTCTGGCCGCGGCCGGCGCGCACCGTGCCCGTGGCCTGCACGCCCTGCTCCCACAGCCATAGTTCCTGGTCGAAAGCATGGGGATTGCGCAGGCCGTACGGGGCCTTGAGCCGCACCGTGAAAGACCAGCGCTGGCCGGCCGCCAGCGGCTGTGGCGGCGCGGCGCCCGCAGCCGGCCGCTCGCCGGCGCGTGGCCCATACCAGGCCAGTTCGATCAGCGGCGGCAATGCGACCTCAGCCCCGCGCTGCGCGCCCGCGGCCCGCTCGGCCTGCTCCACTTCCAGGCGCCAGCGCAGCCCCCAGGGCGCGGGCTGGGGCATGGCCGCGACCACGCCGGTCACGCGCAGGTCCACGCCTTCGAGGTCCGCGGACAGCGCCTGCGCCTGGAACGCCAGCGCCCGGGCGCCGCAACCCGCGGCCATGGCACAGGCCGCGGCCAGCGCGCACAGCCCGCCCACCGCCCAGGCCCGGCCCGCGCCCGCGCGGCGATTGCAGGCCCAGGCTGCCCCAGCGCAGCCCAGGGCGGCCAGCAGCAGCCCGGCATAGCCCCCAGGGCGCCACAGCGTCGGCTGCGTGACCTGCCAGGCCGCTCCCGCGACCAGGCCCATGAGCGCCGCCTGCCAGCAGGCCCAGGGACGCAGCGCCCAGGCGCGTACGGCAGGCGCAATAGCGTCCGGCACAGACAAATGGCGAAGCGGGGCGCCCATGCCGCACATGCTAGCCAGCGCCATCCAGACGCACCAGAACGCCGCCTGCCCCTGCGCCCATCAGTGGCTATCAGGCATGCGGCCTGTGTCACACTCTTTCCCAGGGAAATGCAGCCGTTTTCCCCTTGAATTTTTGCAAAAGGAAACAGTCATGAGCGTTTACGAAAAGCTGAAACAACTCCAGATCGAACTGCCGGCCCTGGCCGTGCCTGCCGCCGCTTACCTGCCCTATGTGCAGACCGGCAAGCTGGTGTTCCTCAGCGGCCATATCGCCAAGAAGGACGGCAAGGTCTGGGCTGGCCAGCTGGGCCTCAACACCACCACCGAAGAAGGCAAGGCCGCCGCGCGCGCCGTGGCCATCGACCTGATGGGCACGCTGCAGCATGCGGCCGGCGGCGACCTCAACCGCGTGCAGCGCATCGTCAAGGTGATGAGCCTGGTCAACTCCACGGGCACGTTCACCGAGCAGCACCTGGTCACCAACGGCTGCAGCGAACTGCTGGGCGAAGTCTTCGGCGCCAAGGGCCAGCACGCGCGCAGCGCGTTTGGCGTGGCGCAAATCCCCATGGGCGCCTGCGTGGAAATCGAGTTGATCGCTGAACTGGAATGACCCCAGAGACGTCAGCCGCAGGTTTTTTGCGTCCTGAGCGTTCGCATCGCTCGCAGCCTTTGAAACAGGCGTAGCCCAGCAGGGGGCAGCGAGGAAGGGCCGCCCCGCACCGAGGCTGCCGCCCCTAGCCGGGCGCCCCCCTCCACCGAAGGATGAGAGGGGGAAGACGCGCCAGCGGCTCAGGGGGTGCTTATTCCACGCGCATAATGCGCGCCGGCTTGAAGCCCAGGTCGGCCGCCTTGCCCTTGCCGCCGCGCTTGCCGCGGGCGTTGTTGAGGCTGCGGATTTCCAGCGTCTCCTCGCGCGCCTTGCCGCCGCGGCCCGTGCCTTCGAGGCGGATGCTGCGGGTATAGGCCGCGGCGCCCGCAAGGCTGTCGCCCTCTTCCAGCGCCAGCAGCATCAGGCCGCGCGCCGCGCTGCCCATGGTCTTGAGTTCGCTGATCTCGAACGTGATGATGCGTCCGCCAACCGAGCCCGCGGCCACATGGGTGGCGGGCAGCAGCGCGGTGCTGCCGGTGCTGCCGCTGGCGTGCGACGGCGCGCAAAGGGTTTCGCCTTCGGCCAGATTGACAAAGGCCTTGCCGCCCTTGTTGCGCGAGACCAGGCTGTCCACCGTCGCCAGGAAGCCGTAGCCGCCCGAGCTGGCCAGCAGCAGGCAGGCCTGGGCCGGGCCGGCAAAGTAGTACTGCAGCTGGGTGCCGCTTTCGAGCTCGACCAGCGTGGTCACGGGCTGGCCGTCACCGCGCCCGCCGGGCAGTTGCGCCACGGGCACGGAGTAGACCCGGCCGTTGCTGCCGAAGGCCAGCAGCTGGTCGACGGTGCGGCACTCGAAAGTGCCGTACAGCGCATCGCCGGCCTTGAAGGTGAAACTCGCCGCCTCGTGGCCGTGGCCCTGGCGCGTGCGCACCCAGCCTTTTTCCGACACCACCACGGTGACGGGTTCGTCGGCCACCTTGACTTCGGCGCTGGCTTTTTTCTCTTCCTGGATCAGCGTGCGACGCTCGTCGGCAAACTGCTTGGCGTCGGCTTCGATTTCCTTGACCATCAGGCGGCGCAGCGTGGCGGGATTGCCCAGGATGTCTTCGAGCTTGCCCTGGCTTTCGCGCAGCGCCTTGAGCTCCTGCTCGATCTTGATGGCCTCGAGCCGCGCCAATTGGCGCAGGCGGATTTCGAGGATGTCGTCGGCCTGGCGCTCGGACAGCGCAAAGCGCGCCATCAGCGCCTCCTTGGGATCGTCGCTCTCGCGGATGATGGCAATCACCTCGTCGATGTTGAGCAGCACGATCTGCCGGCCTTCGAGGATGTGCGAACGGTCCAGCACCTTGGCCAGGCGATATTGCGAGCGGCGGGTGATGGTGGACTGGCGGAATTCGATCCACTCGCGCAACATCTGCAGCAGGGATTTCTGCACCGGCTTGCCGTCCAGACCGATCATGGTCAGGTTGATGGAGCTCGAGGTTTCCAGGCTGGTGTGGGCCAGCAGCAACTGGGTCAAATCGGACTGCCGCACCTTGCCGCTCTTGGGCTCGATGACGATGCGCACCGCCGCATCCTTGCTCGACTCGTCGCGCACGGCGTCGAGCACCGCCAGCAGATTGGTCTTGAGCTGCTGCTGATCCTGGGACAGGGCTTTCTTGCCGGTCTTGATCTTGGGGTTGGACAGCTCTTCGATCTCTTCCAGCACCCTTTGCGTAGACACGCCGGGCGGCAGCTCGGTCACCACCATTTGCCACTGGCCGCGCGCGAGCTCTTCTATCTTCCAGCGCGCGCGCACCTTGAGGCTGCCGCGGCCGCTGCGGTAGGCATCGGCGATGTCGGTCGGGCTGCTGATGATCTGGCCGCCGCCCGGATAGTCGGGGCCGGGCACCAGCAGGGCCAGCTCGGCTTCGCTCAGCAGCGGCTTCTTGAGCAGCGCAACGCAGGCCTGGGCGATCTCACCCAGGTTGTGGCTGGGGATTTCAGTGGCCAGGCCCACGGCAATGCCGCTGGCGCCGTTGAGCAGGCTGAACGGCAGGCGCGCGGGCAGCTGGCGCGGCTCCTGGGTCGAGCCGTCGTAGTTGGGCACGAAGTCCACCGTGCCTTCGTCGATCTCGTCGAGCAGCAGGCCGGTGATCTTGGACAGGCGCGCTTCGGTGTAACGCATGGCGGCGGCGCCATCGCCGTCGCGGCTGCCGAAGTTGCCCTGGCCGTCGACCAGCGGATAGCGCTGGGCAAAGTCCTGGGCCATGCGCACCAGGGCGTCATAGGCCGACTGGTCGCCGTGGGGGTGAAAGCGCCCCAGCACATCGCCCACCACGCGCGCGCTCTTGACCGGCCGAGGCACGGTGTTGCCCGAATGGCTCAGGCCCATGCGGTCCATGGCGTAGAGAATGCGCCGCTGCACGGGCTTGAGGCCGTCGCAGACATCGGGCAGGGCCCGGCCCTTGACCACCGACAGGGCGTACTCGAGGTAGGCGCGCTGCGCATAGGTGCCGAGGTCCAGCGCATCGCCGTCGGCGTGCGCTGCCAGATCCAGAATTTGATCGCTCATGGTCATTGTTTCTCGTCGAAAGACTCCCGCAGGCTGCCCGCGGGCAGGGTCATGCGGATGCGTGAAGAATGTGTGGCCGGCATACCGGCGGCCAGCGCCACGGCGCCAGGCACCAGGGGCTGGAGCTGGTGGTACAGGGCCAGCACGGTCTTCACATAATTTTGGGTTTCCTTGAACGGCGGAATCTTCTGGCCTGCGCGCAGCACCGCGCCTTCGCCGGCGTTGTAGGCCGCGAGGGCCAATTCCAGCCGCCCGTTGTACAAGTCCATCAGATGGCGCAGGTAGCGCGCACCGGCCGGCACATTGACGGCCGGGTCGTGCAACTGCTGGGCCAGGCTGCGCGCGCCGGTCGCCGCCACGCCAAAGCGTTCGGCGGTGGCCGGCATCAACTGCATCAGGCCGATCGCTCCCTTGGGAGAGACCGCCTGGGCGTCAAAGCCCGACTCGGTGGCGATCACCGCCTTGAGCAGCGCATAGTCCAGGCCGCTGCGCTCGGCCGCGCGGCGCAGATGCGGACGCACGCTTTTGTAGGCCGGCGAAATGTCGAAGTACGACTGCACCCGCGCCCGCGCGGCCAGCGCCGTGCCGGGATCGTTCACGTCGGTGTCGGCGGCCAGGGCGCCGGCGACATCGCGCTCGGAGTCGAAGCTCGGCCCGCGAAAGAACAGCGTGTAGCGTTCGTCCAGCGGTTCGGCCGCGAAGTGCGTCACGCCCCGCGCATCGACAAAGGCCCACAGGTCGGCGCGCGCCGCCCCTGCCCCCAACGCCAGCCAGGCGCCCAGCAGCCCGGCCACCAGCAGGCGACCAGGCCTGGAGAAGCCAGGCGACGAAGAAAAGGGCATGTGGAACATGGGCCGTGCGGCAGGCGGTACTGCCGTCTCCTCAGATGTCGACCACCACGGCGTCGCCGTGCAGTTCCATGAGCTCGCGCCGGGCCGCAGCCTCGCCCTTGCCCATGAGCTTGGTGATCACATCCTCGGCCGCAGCAAAGTCCAGGTTCAGCAGCTGCACCGGCAGCAGGCGGCGCGTGTCGGGGTTGAGCGTGGTGTCCCACAGCTGCTCGGCATTCATTTCGCCCAGACCCTTGAAACGGCTGACCTGGCACTTCTCGCGCGGCACGCCGTCCTTGGCGCATTTCTCGAAGATCACGGCCAGTTCATTCTCGTCAAGCGCATAGACCTTGAGCGCCGGCTTCTTGCCGCGCGCCGGCACGTCCACGCGGAACAGCGGCGGCAAGGCCACATGAATGTGGCCGGCTTCGATGAGCTTGGGAAAGTGGCGGAAGAACAGCGTCAGCAGCAGCACCTGGATGTGCGAGCCGTCGACGTCGGCGTCCGACAGGATGCAGACCTTGCCGTAACGCAAGCCCGACAGGTCGGGCGTGTCGTTGGGTCCGTGCGGATCGACGCCGATGGCCACGGAAATATCGTGGATTTCGTTGTTGGCGAACAGCCGGTCACGGTCCACTTCCCAGGTGTTGAGCACCTTGCCGCGCAACGGCAGCACGGCCTGGGTTTCCTTGTCGCGGCCCATCTTGGCACTGCCGCCGGCCGAATCACCCTCGACCAGGAAGACTTCGTTGTGCGCGAGGTCGCGGCTTTCGCAATCGGTGAGCTTGCCCGGCAGCACGGCCACGCCCGAGCCTTTGCGCTTTTCGACTTTCTGGCCGGCCTTTTGGCGGCTTTGCGCGGCCTTGATGGCCAGCTCGGCGAGCTTCTTGCCCCAATCGACATGCTGGTTGAGCCACAGCTCCAGCGCAGGGCGCACAAAGCCCGACACCAGGCGCACGGCATCGCGCGAGTTCAGCCGCTCCTTGATCTGGCCCTGGAACTGCGGGTCGAGCACCTTGGCGTTGAGCACATAGCTGGCGCGCGCGAACACGTCGTCGGGCATCAGCTTGACGCCCTTGGGCAGCAGCGAATGCAGTTCGATGAAGCTTTTCACCGCCTGGAACAGGCCGTCGCGCAGGCCGCTTTCGTGGGTGCCGCCGGCGGTGGTGGGAATCAGGTTGACATAGCTTTCGCGCACGGGCGCGCCGTCTTCGGTGAACGCCACGCACCAGGCCGCGCCTTCGCCTTCGGCAAAGCTGTCGTGATTGCGGTCGGCGAAACCTTCGCCTTCGAACAGGGGAATGGCCGGCTCGCCGTTGAGGCTTTGCTGCAGATAGTCGCGCAGGCCGCCCTTGTACTGCCAGACCTGGGGTGCATCACGGGTCTTTTCGTTGACCAGCGTCACCTGGACGCCCGGCATCAGCACCGCCTTGCTGCGCAGCAGGTGCACCAGCTCGTTCATGGGCAACTGGGCGGATTCGAAATAGCTCGCGTCAGGCCACACGCGCACCGTGGTGCCGCGCTTGCGCTCGCCGCTGGTCAGCGGCTGGACCTGCAGGGGCTCGACCACGTCGCCCGCGGAAAACACCAGGCGGGCGCAGTGGCCGTCGCGGTAGCTGGTGACTTCCATGCGCGTGGACAAGGCGTTCGTGACCGAAACGCCCACGCCGTGCAGGCCGCCGGAGAAGCTGTAGGCGCCGCCCTGGCCCTTGTCGAATTTGCCGCCCGCATGCAGGCGCGTGAACACCAGCTCGATCACGGGTGCATTTTCTTCAGGGTGCAGACCGTAGGGAATGCCACGACCGTCGTCTTCCACGCTGACCGATTGGTCGGCGTGCAGGATGACTTTGATTTTCTTGCCGTAGCCGGCCAAGGCTTCGTCGGCCGCGTTGTCCACCACTTCCTGCAGGATATGCAATGGGTTGTCGGTACGCGTGTACATGCCCGGCCGTTGCTTGACGGGCTCCAGGCCCTTGAGCACGCGGATCGAGCCTTCAGAGTAAGCGCTGGTGGAGGAGGATGAAGGTTTAGCTGCCATGGGCTGGGATTGTAGTGCTGCGCGCAGCGGAAAGCTGTATGGGCAAACAGCATGGCCTTGCGACCGCTGTGGCGCCACCCTGCAATGCTGCCTACGCGGCAGCAACCTGGGGCCATTTTGGCTACAGTCGCTGCATCATGCAAAAAACACCAACAACACCGCTTTCCATGCTGCAGGTGCTGCTGTGCGGGGGCGCAGTCGTTACCTTGTCCATGGGCATTCGCCACGGCTTCGGCCTGTGGCTGCTGCCCATTACCCAGGAAATGGGCTGGACCCGCGAATCCTTTGCCATGGCCATCGCCATCCAGAACATTGCCTGGGGTGTGATGGGCATTTTTGTCGGCATCCTGGCCGACCGCCTGGGCGCTTTTCGCGTGCTGCTGGTGGGCTCCGCGCTGTATGCGCTGGGGCTAGCCGGCATGGCGCTGTCGACCACGCCGCTGTGGTTCGCACTCACGGCAGGCCTGGTGATAGGCGCGGCCCAGGCCGGCACCACCTATGCCGTGGTGTTCGGCGTGCTGGGCCGACAGATTCCGGCCGCGCGCCGCTCCTGGGCCATGGGCGTGATGGCGGCCGCGGGTTCGTTCGGTCAGTTCTTCATGGTGCCCGTGGAAGGCGCGCTGATCGCCCAGATAGGCTGGTCGAATGCGCTGCTGGTGCTGGCCATGCTGGTGCTGATGATCGTGCCGCTGGCCTTCGGCCTGCGCGAGCCGGGCTTTTCGGGCAGCAGCCCCCGGCCCCTGCGCGATCAAAGCGTGGGCCAGGCCATGACCGAAGCGTTTCGCACGCCCAGCTTTCTGCTGCTCACCGCCGGCTACTTCGTCTGCGGCTTCCAGCTGATGTTCATCGGCGTGCACATGCCCAGCTACCTCAAGGACTACGGCCTCGCGCCCCACGTGGCCAGCTACTCGCTGGCGCTGGTCGGGCTGTTCAATATTTTCGGCACCTTCACGGCGGGCCACCTGGGCCAGCATTTCCCCAAGCGCTACCTGCTGTCGGGCATTTACGTGCTGCGCTCGGTGGCCACGGTGGCCTTCCTGCTGGTGCCGATCTCGCCCATGACGGTCTACCTGTTCTCCGCCGCCATGGGCTTTCTGTGGCTGTCCACCGTGCCGCTGACCAACGCCACCGTGGCGCAGATCTTCGGCATCCAGCACCTGTCCATGCTCAGCGGCTTTGTGTTCTTCAGCCACCAGGTCGGCAGCTTCCTGGGCGTCTGGATTGGCGGCTACCTCTACGACCGCAGCGGCAGCTATGACATCGCCTGGTACCTGTCGATCGGCCTGGGCATTCTGGCCGCGCTGGTCAACCTGCCCGTGCGCGAAGCCGCGCTGCAACGCCCCACGCCAGCGGCGGCCTGAACCATGACGGAACACCGCCCCTTGCGCCAGCGCATCCTCACCGGGCTGGGCTATGCCCTGGCCGCGCTGGTGCTGCTGGCGGTGTTCGGCCTGTACACCGACCCAGACTTCATGATCCTGATGGCTGATCAGGTCTGGGCATGTTTTTAAAGCCCCCCCTGAGCGACTTCGCGGCAGGGGCCGTCCCCCGCTTCCCCCTCTCAACCTTCGGTGGAGGGGGGCGCCCGGCTAGGGACGGCAGCCTCGGTTCGGGGAGCCGCCTAGGTGCGGCCCTTCCTCGCTGCCCCTCCGCTGGGCCACGCCAGTTGCAGAGGCTGCGGGTAATGCGAGTGCTATGGATCGTTCAAACTGACTCCCCATGAACCACACCTCCTCCTCTCCCGCCTCGGCCTGGATACAGCGCTTTGGCCACCTGGTGCCTGCGGGCGGCACGGTGCTCGACGTGGCCTGCGGCCAGGGCCGCCATGTGCACTGGTTTGCCCAGCGCGGCCATCCCTGCCTGGGGCTGGATCGCTCGGCCCAGGCGCTAGCCGCCCTGCCCGCATCCGCCCAGCGGCTGTGCGCCGATATCGAGAACGGCGCCTGGCCCCTGCCCGGCGTCCAATTCGACGCCGTGGTGGTCACCAACTACCTCTGGCGCGCCCTGCTGCCCACGCTGGTGGCAAGCGTGGCCCCGGGCGGCGTGCTGCTGTATGAAACTTTTGCCGACGGCAACGCGCGTTTCGGCAAGCCTTCGCGCCCCGATTTCTTGCTGCAGCCCGGCGAATTGCTGCAAGCCTGCGCCGGCGCACTGCGCGTGGTCGCCTATGAAGACGGCTTCCTCGACGGGCCCGCGCGCTGCGTGCAGCGCATTGCCGCCGTGCGCCCGCTGGACGCCGGCAATGCCCTGGCGCCCGCCTTGCAGCCCGCGCGGGATTGAAGGTCGAGGGCTATTGCCTACAGCGCCATTTCGTTCTTGCGGAAACAATTGACCTGTGCGGGCCTTGCCTGGCTTGCTAGGATGGAGGCTGTGGCCGCATTCCGCGGCTGCCACGGGTGCCGGACCGGTACCGCCGAAGGCCATGCTGGCCTGCGACGGGTCCGCTCCAGTCCCCTGCGCGCCGCGCACACTCGTTAGAATGCCCTTTTCCCGTTTTCAACTGCGGACATGACCACCTCCACCGTCGCCCTCACTGGCAGCATTGTTGCCCTCGTCACCCCCATGCACGAAGACGGTAGCGTCGACTACCCGAGCTTGCGCAAACTGATCGACTGGCACATCACCGAAGGCACTGACTGCATCGGCGTGGTCGGCACCACGGGTGAATCCCCCACCGTCAACGTGGAAGAGCATTGCGAAATCATTCGCGTGTCCGTGGAGCAAGCCGCCAAACGCGTTCCCATCATGGCCGGCTGCGGCGCCAACTCGACGCGCGAAGCGATCGAGCTGGCCCAGTTCGCCAAGAAAGTCGGCGCCGACAGCCAACTGCAAGTCGTGCCCTACTACAACAAGCCCACGCAAGAAGGCCAGTACCAGCACTTCAAGGCGATTGCCGAAGCCGTCGGCGACCTGCCCACGATTCTCTACAACGTGCCCGGCCGCTCGGTCGCCGATATGCAGCACGAAACCGTGCTGCGGCTGACCCAGGTGCCAGGCATCATCGGCATCAAGGAAGCCACGGGCAACATCGAGCGCGCCCAGTGGCTGATCCGCGATGTGCCCGCCGGCTTTGGTGTGTACTCGGGCGATGACCCGACAGCCGTGGCCTTGATGCTGTGCGGCGGCCACGGCAACATCAGCGTGACGGCCAACGTCGCGCCGCGCCTGATGAGCGAGCTGTGCAAGGCGGCCCTGGCCGGCGATGTGCAGCGCGCGATGCAGATCCAGCGCCAGCTGATGCCCGTGCACAAGAATCTGTTCATCGAAGCCAACCCCATCCCCGTGAAATGGGCCGTGGCCCGCATGGGTCTGTGCGGCCCCACCATGCGCCTGCCGATGACGGACTTGAGCCCCCAATACATCCCCGTGGTTGAGGGCGCGCTGCGCTCCGCTGAGCTGATCTGAGCCCGCCGCGTTTCCCATTACCTGAGCACCGAGGATTTTTCGCGTGAAACCAACTATTGCACGTCTGGGCCTTGTCGGCCTGGCCATGGCGCTTTCCGCCTGCTCCACGTTCGAGTCGGACAAGATCGACTATAAGAGCGCCACCAAGGCCCCGACACTGGAAGTGCCGCCCGACCTCAACCAGCTCAGCCGCGATACGCGCTATGCCGTGCCTGGTGGCGTGGTGTCGGCCAATGCCTTGCAGGCCGGCCAGGCCGCGCAAGCGCCTACCGGCGCGCAAACCGTGGTCAACACCGTCGGCGATGTGCGCATCGAGCGCAGCGGCGGCGAACGCTGGCTGGTCATCCAGCGCCCGGCCGACAAGCTCTGGGATCCGGTGCGCGAGTTCTGGCTGGAAAACGGCTTTGTGCTGGTGCAGGACGATGCCA
>JAMNYN010000022.1 GCA_023622805.1 Pseudomonadota bacterium
AGCGTGGGCGGCAGCAGTGCCACGCTGGCCACCGAGAAGATGCGGATGATCTTGTTCTGGTTGATGTTGATGAAACCGACCGTGGCGTCCATCAAGAAGTTGATCTTGTCGAACAGGAAGGCCGTGTGGCTGTCCAGCGACTCGATGTCGCGCAGAATCTGGCGTGCTTCCTCGAACTGCTCGGCGTTGAGCATCTTGCTGCGCATCATGAAGCTGACGGCGCGGCGCGTGTCCATGACGTTGCGGCGGATGCGCGAGTTCAAATCTTCCTGCAAGGCGATGGCCGACAGCACTTCGCTGGCGCGCGCGTCATCGACTTCGCCCGACAGCACCTGGGTGCTGACTTTTTCCAGCGCGTCGTAAATGCGCTCCAGCGTGTCGGCCGAGTACTCGGCGTCGGCGTCGAACAGCTTGAGCAGCACTTCCTTGGCGTCTTCGAGCAAGCCGGGCGCGCGCCGCGCACGCATGCGCAGCAGGCGGAACACGGGCACGTCTTCGTCATGGATGGAAAACAGCACGCCGCGGCTCTTGAGCTCGGCGTTGTGCTGGTTCAGGATGAAAGCCACGCGCACCGAGCGCGGGTCTTCGTCATCGTCGATCAAGAAGTCGCTGCGGATGTGCAGTTCGCCGTTGTCTTCTTCGTAGAAACGCGCGGACTCCTCGATGTCCTCGTCCATGGCGTCTTCAGGAATCGACAGGCCGTAATGCTGTTTGATCCAGCGTTTTTCTTCCAGCGTAGGCGATTCCAGGTCCACCCAGATAGGTTGAAACCGTGCCAGCTCTTCCAGCGAGTCGATTTCTTCCTGAACCAGGCGGCCATTGGCCAACGTAAAGATGTTGAGCATCGCTCACTCCCATGTCATTTTTTGGCTTGCAGCGGTGAAAGAGGTAGCGCTTTCAACTCCCGCAGCAGGCACGATGGGAGTTGAAAGCTACCAACTAGGGTAGGTTTCCACGGAGCGATCTCCTAGATATTGAAGTCGGGAATTATGGCATTGCCGCCGGGCACTGCCCAGCAGAAAAGCCCGGCGCGGGGGGCTTCTTCTTGGCGCTCGAACGACCCACACCCATGCAACTGGCGCGCCCCAGCAAGGGGGCAGCGAGCAAGCGCCGCCGCGCAGCGAGGCTGCCGCCCCCCTCCACCGAAGGATGAGAGGGGGGAGCGGCGTAAGCCGCTCAGGGGGTGTTCAACGCCCTCGCCCTGCACAGATCAGCCCAGGCCGCGGGCTTGGCGTGCGCGGCGCGCAGCAGGTAGCCGGGGTCGTAGGTGACCACGGCCGGCAGGCCGGCGACCTGGTGGGGCTCGGCGCGCAGCCTGCCCAGGGCATCGCTGCGGCCGAGCACGGCGCGTGCCGCCGACAGGCCCAGCACCAGGATGCGGGCCGGGCGCAGGGTCTGGACCATGGCTTGCAGGCCGTCTTCCAGGGGCCGGCTGTCTTCGGCCGCTGTGCTCTGGGCGGTTTCGCGCTCCAGCGAGGCACTCCAGACGCGTGGATGCTGGTGCAGCCGCAATGCCCGCAGCATGTTGTCCAGCAAGCGCGCGGCGTCCCCCTCGAGCGCCGTGCCAGCGGCCGTCGGGTCGGGAGCGGACGCCGGGTGGGTGGGCAGGCCCGTGGCTGTCGGGTGTTCGAGCAGGATCAGCCAGCCGCCGTCGGCCGCGCCGTCTGCCGTTTCGGCGGGCGCGTAGACAGGTCGGGCCGGATGCAGCCGCCAGCCCGTGGCTGCCGGCTGGCTGAGGCTCGGAGTTTGGGCTGGAAGTTGGGCCGGAGCGCGGGCGGCGGGGGCTGCAGCCGCTGGAGCCCGTGCGGGCACGGAGGGCGCAGTGGAAGGTGCCGCACGGCTGGCCGGGGCCGGCCTGTCGGCGACGGCCACCGCCGCCATCACGGGCGCCATGGGCGCGCTCAGCGCCTCTGGCGGGCCGGGCAACCAGACGGTAATGCCCATCTCCAACAACATGGCGCGCTGGCGCGCATCGAGATTCAGGGCCATAGCTTCTTGCTCATGATGATGGCGTGCTCGCGTTGGCCGTCGACTGCCGGGTAATAGTTCTTGCGCTGGGCAATCTGTTGAAAGCCACTTTTTTCGTAGAGGGCGCGGGCGCGGGTGTTGCTCTCACGCACTTCCAGCCACAGCCAGTGGGCATTGCGCTGGCGCGCCCACAGCGTCAGTCCGTCGAGCATGACCCGGGCCCAGCCCCGGCCCTGGTGGCTGGGCGTGACGGTGATGTTGAGCAGGTGGACTTCATCGAGCACGGGCATGGCCACGAAGTAGCCCAGCAATTGGCCCTGGTCATCCAGCAGCAGCTGGGCTTCATAGCCCGAGGCCAGCGAATCGATGAAGTTGCCGCGCGTCCAGGGGTGGCTGTAGGCCTGCTGCTCTATGGGCAACAAGGCTTCCAGCCAGTCCACTGTCAGGGGCGCAAAGCGGAATTCTT
>JAMNYN010000212.1 GCA_023622805.1 Pseudomonadota bacterium
CTGCTCGGTGCGCGTGGACAGCTCCTGGTTGCCCACAGCGATCTGGCTGGATGCCGTCGCGATGGAGTCCGTGCCCTGGCGCACTTCGCCAACGATGCCGACCAGGCTGTCGCGCATGGTTTGCATCGCGGCCATCAAGCTGGTGCGGTCGTTGGCCTGGGTATGGATCGCCACCGTGAGATCGCCTTGCGCGATGCGTGCGGCAATCTGCGCCGCATGGGCAGGCTCGCCACCCAACTGGCGCGTGAGACTGCGCGACAGCAACAGACCGATGGCAATGCCCGCCAGCACGCCGCCGACGGTCAGGCTGATCAACAGCACCCGTATGCGGCTGTAGATCTGGCTGGTTTCTTGGTTGAGTTCATCGGCGTTGGCATTTTTACGTTCCACCAGCTTGCTCATCGACTCGTCAAGCTTGTCTGCCAGCGGTCGGGCAACATCGGCCAGTTGGATAAGCGCAGGGCTGCTCTCGCTCAGGGGCTGCGACTGCAGCAGACGCGCCACCTCCTTGACGGAATTTTCATAGTTCCCAAGGGTGGCCTGGGTCTCAACCACCAGGTCCTTTCCTGCCTGTCTGACGAAAAGTTTCCCCGATTCGTTCAACGCATTCCTGGTATTTTCAAAAAGCCGCGCTACATCCTGGAGATGTTGCGCCCGTTGATCTTCGGTGGTGGAAAGAAAAGCGGCGCGAATCGAACGTGCCGCGGACAGTGACAGGATATTGGCCTCGGCAGTATGCCGCAGCCCCACCATTTCCCGTTCATACATCGTGGCCGCCATGCCATTGATCTGAGCCGCCTTCAAAACACCCTCGGTACCGATCAGTGCGCCAATGGCCGCAACAATCATGAATCCAGCGATCAGCTGGGTGCTGACCTTCATTCTTTTCAACCAGTTCATACTCTTCAATTCAGTTATCAAACAAAACCAGGCGGGCGATCAGGCCGATGAGGCGTCGCCCCGGGTTTAGAACAAGCACCGCCGCCGAAAGGGGCCTGTCGGGCTTCGCCAGCGCATGAGCATGCGCTACACGCTGGTGCCTCCCAGGCTCACCCTATGGGTTCGGGCGCATTGACGATGTGGTCAGCGAAATCCCATGCCTGCTGTGCAACAGGTTGAAAATCGCCTGAACCACGGAAAAACGAACGCATCAAGAAAATATCCCAAACCTCTTGAAAACATTCAATTACATCAACAATCGTATTGTTACAATATTTTAGAAAATCAATGCACGGCAAATAGTTCAGGCACAGGCCGCAGGGGAAATGGTGAACAATTTGCTGTGTTCGTGATTTCATGCTTGTCCGCGAACCTGCACTGCCGGTGACTCCTTCAGGACTTTTTATCGAAACCAGCGTTATCACACACAGGCCTGCACCGGCGAGTGGCGCACAGCATTTTCGATAATGCGCATCCAAAATGCCGGCGGCTATCGCGAGTGAGAAATCGCATTGCGCTTGTCAATGCCGAGCAACGATTAATTCTTCCGATGACTCTGCAACACATGCAGGCCCCGCCCGACGCGCGTCCATGCGGGGCCGGGCATGCTCTGCTGCTCGGGACCCGCCCCCCACTGCGGGCGCGTAGTCCGCCGTGCCCGAGGAATGCCGGCATATGCCTACACCCTGGGCGCCACCCTGGTGCCAATACTGGTCGTTTCATGCCCCGTCAGGAGAAACCCATGGCCCAGTCCAAACCCCAGGCAACAGCTTCCAAGTCGAACGCCCCCACGGGCAACGCTGGCGAGTTGCAGCAGCAGGCGCAAGGCAAGCACCCGGTGCTGACGACCCAGCAGGGCATTCCCCTCGCGGACAACCAGAACTCGCTCAAGGCCTGGGAGCGCGGGCCGACGCTGCTGGAAGATTTCATCCTGCGCGAGAAGATCACGCATTTCGACCACGAACGCATTCCCGAGCGCATCGTGCACGCGCGCGGCACGGCGGCCCACGGCCACTTCGAGCTCACCGACTCGCTGGCTGAGTTCACCACCGCCAAGGTGCTGACGGAAACCGGCAAGAAGGTCCCGATCTTTGCGCGCCTGTCCACGGTGGCCGGCGGCGCGGGCTCGGTGGATACGCCGCGCGATGTACGCGGCTTTGCCATCAAGTTCTACACCGACGAAGGCAACTGGGACCTGGTGGGCAACAACATCCCGGTGTTCTTCATCCAGGATGCGATCAAGTTCCCGGACCTGATCCACGCCGTGAAAATGGAGCCGGACCGCGGCTTTCCCCAGGCCGCCTCGGCCCACGACACTTTCTGGGACTTCATTTCGCTGATGCCCGAATCCATGCACATGGTGATGTGGGCCATGAGCGACCGCGCCATTCCGCGCAGCCTGCGCATGATCGAAGGCTTCGGCATCCACAGCTTCCGCCTGGTCAATGCCAAGGGGCACAGTACCTTCGTGAAGTTCCACTGGCGCCCCGAGC
>JAMNYN010000702.1 GCA_023622805.1 Pseudomonadota bacterium
CCGGCTTCATCCAGCACCAGGCTGATGATGATGACCGCCACAAAGGTGGCCGTCGCGTTCCACACGATGTTCCAGACCACGGGAATATCCGCCAGTTGCACAACCCCCAGCAGCAGCGCGACGGCTGCGCCAATGGACGCACTCCAGCCAATTCCCAGGCCGCGCGGCTGCCAGATGACCAGGATCAGGGTAAAAATAAATATCAGGAGAGCTGTCAGCATGGGCGCAGAGGTTTTTCAGGGGAATCGAATGGGGCAGAGCGTTGGCAGATGGCCGCGCAGTCGTGCGTCAGCTCAGTGGGACGACAGTGCGCGGGCCGTGCTCTGCAACAGTGCTTTTTCCAACTTTTCAGCAGGCAGATTGACCAGCAGTTCCAGGCGGCGGCGGATCATGTGCATGGTCTGCCGGAAGGCTTCGAGCTTGACCTCTTCGGAAGCGTCGCCCTCCGACGGGTCCGGGTAGCTCCAATGGGCCGTGGCCGGATGGCCGGGCCAGATCGGGCAGACTTCGCCGGCGGCGTTGTCGCAGACGGTGATGATCAAATCCATCTGCGGCGCACCAGCGGCAGCGAACTCGTCCCAGCTCTTGCTGCGCAGGCCATCTATCGACACGCCGGCACGTTGCAGAACCTGTAGGCCCAAGGGATTGGGATGCTGGTTGGCGCGGGGGCTGCTGCCCGCCGAGTAGGCCTTGAAGCGGGCTTGACCCATGTCATTGAGCAAGGCTTCAGCCAAGATGCTGCGCGCCGAATTGTGGGTGCACAGGAACAGGACATTGAGGGGAGTGGTCGTGGTGGACATGGAGTTCAGCAGCAGGACTTGGAGGTGGACGAACGGGGAGGGCAGCAGGCGGCCGCAGTGGCTTGCAGTGGTGCGGAAGGCGGGCAGCAGGCAGCGGCGGTTGGCGTTGCGGATTCGTTGAAGACCGGAATATTGGCCAGCGAATGAAAGTGCTCCCAGGCAATGCCCTGGGGGTCGGTGATCCAGTGCTTGTCGCTGCGTGCATAGCAGCAGGTGGTCGTGCCTTCGTCCAGCATGGCCAGATCGGCCGCTTGGGACCGGGCTTTGAGGGCGATCAGTTCATCGGCATCGTCCACCAGGAAGCCCAGGTGGTCCAGGCCCGGCTTGCTGCCACGCGTGGAAATGGCGAAATTCACCCGAGGATCGTCAAGCATCCATTTGGCGTAATCACTTTCCACGCGGGCCGGCTCAGCGGCAAAGAGCTGGGTGTAAAAGGCGATGTTCTTGGCAAGATCATCGACGTGCATATGGACATGGAAGCGTTTCATCACAGGCTCCTTTCAACAGTCGCAGGATGCCGCCGCAGGGGTGCATAGGACCCCTTGGCAGCAGTTTTCGGTGAGGTAGGCAAGAAGGTCGTTCATCGTGGGAAACGCTGCGCGGTACAGCACATTGCGGCCTTGGCGCTCCTGGCTGACCAGATCTGCGTTGGCCAGTTCCTTGAGGTGGAAAGAGAGCGCATTGGGGGCAATGCCCAACTGCTCGGCTAAAGCGCTGGGGGTCAGGCCCTCGGGGCCAGCGACCACCAGGACACGGAACACCCGCAGGCGGGCTTCGTGGGCCAGGGCGGAAAGAGAACGGATGACTTGAGCTTCTTGCATTAATCAACGATACAACAGTTGTTGAATTATCGAATATTTTTTAAAAATGACCACGACAATGAACCAAGCATTTAGGCCTCACAACCGGTTGGCACGATGCGAGTGCATACAAGCTTCCACAGGGCTGCGCTCACGGATGGTCGCGCCGTCCGCTCTAAGATTCATTCCTCGAATGAAGTGGAATGCAGTTCTTGCTTTTGAGATTGAGTTCGAAGACGCGGCGCTCAAAGGGGTTGGACAAGCCGATGGCTCGGCCTATCCGTTCTCAAGCGGGGGCGGTGCTTGAAGACCCGTGCAGCGTGGGTGAGGACCTCAAGTGTTCTAGCTGGGAGAGTTCTGCAAATACTGGGGGTGACAGTTGGCGTCAAGACGGGATGGCTGGCCACTTACAATGCCGACGATGCCGGGATACTTTGAAAATTGTTGGTACTTTTGTTGGTACTTTTGAAATTCAAAATGATGAAATCATTGCTGAATGCGGCATGTCGCAGATAGTTCGAGTCCCTCCTGTCATTGAAGCTCCCAAGAAGTTCCGCCGGGTTCAGAAAACAGGCACCGTGGCCTGAAACGTGCCGCCATGCCAAAGGATGGTGTCGTTTTCGTTGGCACATGCGCGGCTCTCGCGCGCGTCCCACTCGGCCTTGACGCGAAGGATGCGCGGCAGGATATCCATGAAGCGTTGGAGCAGGTAGGGGTCGAAATGCGTTCCCGAGCCTTCTCGCAAAGTGTCCAGCACACGTTCGATGGGCCATGCCTCCTTGTAGGGGCGTTTCACGGTCAATGCGTCAAACACGTCGGCAATCGCCACGAT
>JAMNYN010000253.1 GCA_023622805.1 Pseudomonadota bacterium
ATGCTCCGTCCTCCTGCATGGCCGCTTCTGCCAGCCGAGCGGCATCAGGCTGGATTTCTTCGTAGACCTCCTTGACCAGGCTGCGCCCGCGCAGCACATGGCGACCAAGTTGCTCTATGAACTGCTCGAAGCGCGCCTTCCCCTGCGCTTTTGCTGCTTCCTGATGTTACTCCGGCACCGGCGTGCTGACTGTGAGGTAGTAGCGCACATATAGCGCCATCGTCTCGATCAGGATGTTCTGGTCACGCTCCAGACGCTCGAACTGGCGCGACAGCCGGTCCAGCCGTTTGGCAGTGGCCGCCTCGCGCTGGTCGCCCGCATCCGGCGACAGCCAGGACGCCAACGCTGCCGCGACGATGGAGGACTTGGACACGCCTTTCTTGGCGGCCAGTTCGTCCAGGCGCTTGGCATGGTCGGGTTGGATAAAAAGATTCAAGCGATAAGTGGACTGGTTGAGGGTCATAGCTGGATTCCGTCGTCAGGGTCGAGAGCGGCCAGCCGTGCCGTGCGCTGCAAGCGCGGGTCGAGCTGGTTCGGGAGGGGGAGCGGGAAATCGTCGTCATCAAGCAGCGACAGGTCGCTGGCCGACTTATCGGGTTCGGGGCTGTAGGTGGTGACTTCGGATAGCTCGGGCTGCTGGCGCGGGCCGCCGTCATCGGCCGATTCACCCAGTCCTGCCGTCGCCGAAGTGGCCGGCACAGTGGGCACAGCCAAGGCGCTCCAGTCGTCGGTGCGTGCGGCAGGTACGTCGGCGTAGCGACCTAACGTCAACTTGGGAGGTGGCAGTACGCGCCGCTTGAAGTTGGTATCGGTGTAATAGCGCAGCTTCTTGGCCTTGATCGGTGCCTGGCCGGAGACCATCACCACCGATTCATCGGGCGGCAGTTGCATGACCTCGCCGGGTGTCAACAGGGGCCGCGCTGTCTCCTGGCGCGACACCATCAGGTGGCCCAGCCACGGTGCCAGACGGTGGCCCGCATAGTTGCGCTGTGCGCGCAGCTCGGTGGCGGTACCCAGCGTCTCGGAAATACGTTTGGCGGTGCGTTCGTCGTTGGTGGCGAAGGTCACCCGCACATGGCAGTTGTCCAGAATCGAATGGTTCTGGCCGTAGGCTTTGTCGATCTGGTTGAGCGACTGCGAAATCAGGAAGGCGCGCAGACCGTAGCCGGCCATGAAGGCCAAGGCGGATTCAAAGAAGTCCAGGCGGCCCAGCGCAGGAAACTCATCGAGCATCAGCAGTAACTTGTGCTTACGCTCCACGCCATCGGAGCCATCAAGGGATTCGGTGAGCCGCCGCCCAATCTGGTTGAGGATCAGGCGAATCAGCGGCTTGGTACGACTGATGTCCGAAGGCGGCACCACCAGGTACAACGACACCGGATGTTCGGCAGAGATCAGGTCGGCGATGCGCCAATCGCAACGTGAGGTGACTTCGGCCACGGTAGGGTCGCGGTAAAGACCCAGAAAACTCATGGCCGTGGACAGCACGCCGGAACGCTCGTTGTCGCTCTTGTTGAGCACTTCGCGCGCGGCCGATGCGACAACAGGATGGGTGCTCTCGCCCAGATGCCGCGTCGTCATCATCCGGTGCAAGGTCACCTCGAACGGGCACGCCGGATCGGATAGAAAGTTAGCAACGCCGCGCAGCGTCTTGTCTTCACCCGCATACAGCACATGCAGGATCGCCCCGACCAGCAGCGCGTGCGAGGTCTTCTCCCAGTGGTTGCGCCGCTCCAGCGCACCTTCGGGATCGACCAGGATGTCGGCGATGTTCTGCACGTCGCGCACTTCATGTGCGCCACGTCGGACTTCCAACAGTGGGTTGTACGCGGCCGATTTGGGATCGGTCGGACTGAACAGCAGGCAGTGTGAGAAGCGCGAGCGCCAGCCTGCGGTGATGGCCCAGTTCTCGCCCTTGATGTCGTGAATGACGGCAGATGCAGGCCATGACAACAGCGTCGGCACCACCAGACCCACGCCTTTGCCCGAGCGTGTCGGTGCGAAGGTCAGGACGTGTTCAGGCCCTTCATGGCGCAGATACTGGCTGTCGTGCAGGCCGAGGAAGACACCGGCCGGATTGGTCAATCCTGCTTTGCGGATTTCTTTAGCGTCAGCCCAGCGTGCGGAGCCGTAGGTCGTGACCAGCTTGGACTGCCGCGAGCGCCATATCGACATGCCGACGGCGACCACCATGGCAGCCAAGCCACTGGCACCGGCGATGGCTCCACCCGTGTTGAAGACGTGTGGCGCGTAAGCGTCGAAGAGGAACCACCACTCGAACAGCCGCCAAGGGTGATAGACCGGCGTGCCGAAGAACTCGAACCAGGGCGTGCCCAGGCGCAGCTGATAGCCCAGTGCGGCGGCGGTCCATTGCGTGGCACCCCACACACCGGCGATGACGATGCCGAACACCGTCAACACCTGACCAAA
>JAMNYN010000583.1 GCA_023622805.1 Pseudomonadota bacterium
CCGAACCTTCCACCACGGGGTTGACGATTTCCAGGTGCGAGGGGTTGAACGCCAGCGACAAATGCACCGGGCCGCCAACCGTCGACACGTCGGAGCTGAAGCCCTGGTGGTACTTGACGTCGCCCGATGGCAGGTCTTCGGGAGCCGTGTGGTCGAACTCGGCGAACAGGTCACGGGGCGTCTTGCCCAGGGTGTTCACCAGCACGTTCAGGCGGCCGCGGTGGGCCATGCCGATGACGATTTCCTGCACGCCCTTGGAGCCGGCAGACTGGATCAGCTCGTCCATGGCGACGATGAAGCTTTCACCGCCTTCGAGCGAGAAGCGCTTCTGGCCCACATACTTGGTGTGCAGGAAACGCTCCAGGCCTTCGGCTGCCGTCAGGCGGTCGAGGATGCGCTTTTTCTTGGCGGCGTCGAACTGGGGCTTGCTGCGAATCGCTTCGAGCTTTTGCTGCCACCAGCGCTTCTGGTTCTGGTCGGTGGCATACATGTACTCGGCGCCGATGGAGCCGCAGTAGGTTTCGTTGAGCGAGTTGAGCAACTCGCGCAGCGACATGGTTTCCTTGCCGAAGAAGGTATTGCCCACGTTGAACACCGTCTCTTGATCGGCGTCGCTGAAGCCGTAGAACGAGGGCTCGAGTTCGGGGATGGAGGGGCGCTCGGTGCGCTTGAGCGGATCGAGATCGGCCCAGCGTTGACCGACATTGCGGTAAGCGGCGATCAGCTGCTGAACGGCAGTGCGCTTGCGGCCCAGCTCGGAGTCAGCACCGGAAGCCACGACGACACGAGTGCCGCCTTGCTTGGCGCGCTCGGCGAATGCGTTGACGACAGGCAGGTGGGGCACGTCGCGGGCGTTGGAGCCGTCGACTGCGGGCACGTTCTGCAGCGCATCAAAGTATTCGCGCCAGGAATCGGGCACGCTGCCAGGATTGGCAAGATAGTTCTCATACATCTCTTCGACATAAGGCGCATTGCCGCCGAAAAGATAGGTATTGCCTTGGTAGGCTTGATAGACAGTTGTCTGATCGCTCATATTCCGCTGACCTCAGCTTTCCTTGGGAAAGCATTAGCTGGTTGGTGAACCTTCCGCGACACGGCTGTACCGATTGGCGGATGCGACTGTGGCATGGGGAAGGGCCTTGTTGCGACCGCCATTGTGCCACCGAACCAGTTGTCCAGCCGGCAAGCCCGCCTACACACCTGCATTCGCCACTCGATTACATTCAGACATGTATTCACAGCCGCAGCACCCATGAAAAGCACTTCCCTGAACCACCGCGTATTTCTATTGCTACTGTGCGTTGTCACTGCCGGCTTTCTCGCCATCCTGTGGCCTTTCTTCGGCGCCATCTTCTGGGGTGTGGCGCTGGCCATCCTGTTCGCGCCCATGCACGCCCGCCTGCTGGCACGCATGCCGCGCCAGCCGACCTGGGCGGCACTGGTCACGCTGGTCCTGTGCCTGGTGATGGTGATCCTGCCGCTGGTGCTGATCAGCGCCTCGCTGGTGCACGAAGCCGCGTTGATCTATCAAAACCTCAGCACCGGCGAGATCAATATCGGCGCGTATTTCCAGCAAATCATCTCCGCCCTGCCCCAGTGGGCTACCCAGGCGCTGGACAAGCTGGGCCTGACGTCGATCAGCTCCATCCAGGAAAAGCTCTCCAGCGTGGCCGTGCAGGCCAGCAAGATCGCCGCCACCCAGGCCGTGGGCATAGGACAGAACACGCTGGGCTTTCTGGTGAGCTTTGCCATCATGCTGTACCTGCTGTTTTTCCTGCTGCGCGACGGCAAGCAGTTGGCGCGGCGCGTCCGCGATGCCGTGCCGCTGGAGCAAGACCACAAGGTCGCGCTGGCCAGCAAGTTCACCACCGTGGTGCGCGCCACCGTCAAGGGCAATCTCGCGGTCGCGGCCGCCCAGGGCGCCTTGGGTGGACTGATTTTCTGGCTGCTGGGCATCGAGGGACCGGTGCTCTGGGGCGTGGTCATGGCCTTTCTGTCGCTGCTGCCCGCCATCGGCGCCGGTCTGATCTGGGGCCCGGTGGCGCTGTACTTCCTGGCCACGGGCGACATCGCCAAAGGCGTCATCCTCGCCGCCTACGGCGTGCTGGTGATCGGCCTGGTGGACAACATCCTGCGCCCCCTGCTGGTGGGCAAGGACACCAAACTGCCGGACTATCTGGTGCTGATTTCCACACTGGGCGGCATGGCCTTGTTCGGCCTGACGGGCTTCGTCATCGGCCCGCTGATTGCCGCGCTGTTCGTGGCCGTCTGGGATTTGTTCAGCCAGGATTTGAAGGCCGACGACGACCGCGACGCCGCGACCGCGACCGCGACCGCTGCCCAGAGCCTGCCGCGCCCTCCTTCCTCGCAGGACTGAACCGGGTCCGAGCGCGCTGTCCGCAGGCCGCCGCAGCGCGGCCTGCGGACA
>JAMNYN010000102.1 GCA_023622805.1 Pseudomonadota bacterium
CTGCCGGGCACCGTCTTGTCGATGATCTTGTTGTTGTAGATGTCGTAGTAACCGCCGGCGAGCAGCTGGCCGCCCTTGCCGTCGCTGACCATGTCGCCGGTGGTGAAGAAAGGCTGGTAGCCCAGGTCGTAGCTTTGTTCGCTGTTGTCGTCGAATTTCACCTTGAGCTGCGAGCCCACGGTCATGGTGGCCATGGCGGCGGGGTTGGCCAGAGTGGGGGCAGCCATCGAGGTGAAGGTGGCCGACACGTAGTTCTTGCTGACGGGTGGCTTGACGACGGGGGTGTTGCTCTCGTCATCGCCGCCGCAGGCGGTCAGCAGCGCGGTCGTGGCGCCGGCGCCAAGGGGCAGCATGGGGATGCCGGCCAGAAATTGCAGGGCTTTGCGGCGGGTGGGCGTCGTCGTGTGGGACATTGTATTTTCCAGAAGATGGCTGCGAAGAGCAGGCCGCATACCAAAAGGGCAGGGCGGTCCACCAAACGTTGGAGCGGACGGCTTGCCCGCTTCCTGCAGCGAATACTAGAAACACAATGTGACAGGCATTTGAAAAACAAAAAACCCGGCGCAGTAGGCCGGGTTGTGTAGGCGCGTGCGCAGTTCTTACTCGGGCACGTCCACGGGCGCTTCCTCAGGCGCATCGGGCGCGGAAAAACTGTCGCGGAAAGTGAACACCACCGAAGTGAAGAACATCGCCGCCAACACCATGGCCGCCCCGACCATGATGCCGCCCGCAATGGCGCCTATCAGGCTGGCCAGCACGCCGGTCACCAGGGCCAGCACCAGGCCCGTGCCCAGAAAAACCGTCATCCAGCAGACGCCGAACACCAGATAGGCGCGCCAGTTGCGCAGGCAGGCGATGCCGCTGAAAAACAAGGCCTTGACTGGAGGAATGCCATGCCAGTGGATCAGCCCGGGCGCGTGCCAGAACATCAGCGACAGCGGGATGTACAGCGCCATGGAGAACCACATGGCGGTCTGGAAGTCCGGGTCTTCGGCGATTTCGCGGCCCATGGGCTCGCCACCCAGATAAACGTCGGCGAAGGTGCCGCCGTCTATCAGTGCCGACAGGCCCATGATGGCCAGGAAGCTGACGGCATACAGCACGCCCAGCGTGAGCATGGCGCGCCTGCGCTCGGTACCGGAGCGAAAGGCCACCAGCAGCAGGGACGGGTTGGGAAAGCGGCCCTGGGTGGCTTCGGCGGCCGCGACCATCATCGCCAGCGAAGAGCAGGGCAGCAAGGCCAGGGCCAGGGCCGGGCCGACGAAGGGAATAATCGTGACCAGCGACATGCAGGCCATGGCCAGGAAGAACAGCGCGGCCAGGGCCATGGGCTGGCGCCAGAATGTCTGGATGCCGAGCTTGACCCATAGGACGCCGGTGCTGGCGGGAACAATCTGGAGTTTCATGAAGTGGTCAAAGTCCTGGGGGAGCAGAAGCAGGCGCGTAAAGGCGCCAATAGCGTTACTGTAACGCAGGCATTTTTGACCTCTGAACACAAGGTCAGCGTCACGGGCCCAGGACTGCGGCCCAGGCGGGCTGCAAGCCGCCGTCAGCCAGCACCCAGGTCTGCATTGCCTGGCGCTGCAGGCGATGCGGGTGGCGCTGAAATCCCGCGGCCGGTCTCAAGCCAATTGCAGCGGATGCGCGATGCGTTGGCGCAGCACGCGCTCGAAATGGCCTGGATCGTGGGGCGTCAGCAGCGCGGCTTCGCGCGGCAGGTAAAAGTCCCACAGGCGCGAGATCCAGAAGCGCAGTGCGCCCGCGCGCAACTGGGCATTGATCAACTGGCGCTCGGCAGCCGTGAGCGGCCGCACGCTCTGGTAGGCGGCGATCATGGCCTGGGCACGCGCCGCGTCGTGGGCGCCCGTGGCGTGGTCTATGCACCAGTCGTTGAGACAGACCGCCAGGTCGAACAGCCAGCTGTCTATGCCCGCGAAGTAGAAGTCGAAAAAGCCCGTGAGCTGCTCGCCGTCGAACATCACGTTGTCGCGGAACAGGTCGGCGTGGATGGGGCCGCGCGGCAGCGCCGCGTAGGCCGAGGAGGCCGCGACATGGTTCTGGTAGGCGAGTTCGGACTGCAGCAGATCGACCAGGCCGCTGTCCAGATGGGGCAGTACCACGGGCGCGGTTTCGTTCCACCAGGGCAGGCCGCGCAGATTGGGCTGCTGGCGGTTGAAGTCGCGAGCGGCCAGGTGCATGCGCGCCAGCATTTCGCCGACGGCCGCGCAGTGCACAGGGGCTGGCGCGAGCTGGCTGCTGCCGCGCAGGCGGTTGACCACGGCCGCGGGCTTGCCGCATACGCGCAGCAGGATGTCGCCGCTTTGCTTGTGTGCCTGCGGGTCGGGCACGGGAATGCCGGCATGCGCCAGGTGCTTCATCAGGTGCAGATAGAACGGCAGTTGCTCGGCCGTCAGGCGCTCGAAAAGGGTGAGCACCCACTCGCCCTGATCGGTGGTCAGGAAGTAGTTGGTGTTTTCAATGCCGCCCTGGATGCCGCGCAGGCTCTGGAACTGGCCCAGCGGCAGGTGGCGCAGCAGATCGCGCGCCTCTTTATCGGAGACTTCGGTAAAAACGGCCATGGCGAAGTGCGCGCCCCGGGGGCGGCGCAGGAAAGAAGAGGAAGAAAGGGGGGAGCGTTGGGAGGCTCAGAACTTGCGTATGTTCCACACCCGCGGGCCCGTGGTGTCCGAGCTGTTGCGGTTGCGGTTGCGCGCACCGTCACTGGGCTGGACTTCGTAGGCGGGCATGTCGCCGACCTTGGGCGTGACGGTGATGCTTTGCGTTTGACCGCCAATGCGCACTTCATCGACGCGGCTGCCTTCGTCCTCCACGCGGATGCGTTCCACGCGCTGGTTGTTCTTGTCACTCTGTGGCGCGCGTTGTTCGGGCGCGTCGGGCGCAGCCTGAACGGCGCTGGCAGGGGGATTCTGGGCCAGCACCGGGCTGGCAGCCAAGCTGAGGAGGAGGAGGAGTGGGGCGGCGCGCATAAGGAGATTGTAGGGCTTGTCATAAATCGGATCGCGTGGGGAAATCAATGGATGACAGGGGCTAGGGCCCGTGCACAATCCTGGCATGAGCAATTCCAAGACCCTGGTGCTGGTAGATGGCTCCAGCTATCTCTACCGCGCCTACCACGCCATGCCCGACCTGCGGGCAAAGCCCGGCGACCCGTCGAGTGCCGCCACCGGCGCGATCCGCGGCATGATCAACATGCTGCAGGCCCTGAAGAAAGAAGTGCCGGCCGATTACGCGGTCTGCGTGTTCGATACCAGCGGGCCGACTTTCCGCGACGCCATCTATCCCGAGTACAAGGCGCAGCGTTCGCCCATGCCCGACGATTTGCGCGCGCAGATCGAGCCCATCCACGCCGTGGTGCGCATGCTGGGCTGGCCGGTGCTGGCCGTCAAAGGGGTGGAAGCCGACGATGTGATCGGCACCCTGGCCCATGCCGCGGCGCAGCAGGGCGTGAAGGTGGTGGTTTCCAGCGGCGACAAGGACTTGAGCCAGCTGGTCAATGAGCACATCACCATCATCGACACCATGAACGGCAAGGTGCGCGACGTGGCCGGCGTGACGGCCGAGTTCGGCGTGCCGCCTGCGCTGATGGTCGATTTCCAGACCCTGGTCGGCGACACCGTGGACAACGTGCCCGGCGTGCCCAAGGTCGGTCCCAAGACCGCCGCCAAGTGGCTCAACGAATACGGTTCGCTCGACGCCTTGCTGGCGCGTGCCGATGAAATCAAGGGCGTGGCCGGGCAGAACCTGCGCGACAGCCGCGACTGGCTGCCCACGGGCCGCCAGCTGGTGACCATCAAGACCGACTGCGATCTGGTCGAGCATGTGGTGGGCCTGCCGTCGCTCGACGGCCTGGCCTGGCGCGAGCCGGAAAACGCGGCGCTGCACGATTTCTACATGGACTACGGCTTCAAGGGCCTGGCGATGGCCCTGGCGAACGGCAAAGCCGAGCCCGCGCCCAAGACCGAAGCCGCGGCCAAACCCAAGGCCGCCAAGCCGCGCGCCGACCAGGACACGGGCGACATGTTCGCCGAATTGCAGGAATCGGCCGAGGCCACGGCCGAGGCCGAAGCGGCCCAGCAATCCCATCTGCGCTATGACGTGATCCTGACCTGGGCCAGCTTCGATGCCTGGCTGGCCAAGATACAGGCGGCCGAGCTGACGGCGCTGGATACCGAAACCACGTCGCTGGACGAAATACGCGCCCAGATCGTGGGCATCAGCTTCAGCGTGGAGCCGGGTGCCGCCGCCTATATTCCCCTGGCGCATGCGGGCCCCGATGCGCCCGAGCAGCTGCCTCTGGAGGAAGTGCTGGCGCGCCTCAAGCCCTGGCTGGAAGACGCCAGCCGTCCCAAGCTGGGCCAGCACATCAAGTACGACCGCCATGTGTTCGCCAACCACGGCATCCAGGTGCAAGGCTATGCGCACGACACCATGCTGCAAAGCTATGTGCTCGAAGTCCATCGCCCGCACGGCCTGTCCAGCCTGGCGCTGCGCCACACCCAGCGCACGGGCATCAGCTACGAAGACCTGTGCGGCAAGGGCGTGCACCAGATCCCGTTCGCCCAGGTGCCGGTCGACAAGGCCGCGGCCTATTCCTGCGAAGACTCGGACCAGACGCTGGACGTGCACCGCGTGCTGTGGCCGCAGCTGCAAGCCCTGCCGGCGCTGCGCGGCGTCTACGAACTGGAGCTGCAGACCAGCGAAGCGCTGTTTCGCATCGAGCGCAACGGCGTGCTGATCGACGCGGCCACGCTGGCCAAGCAAAGCAACGAGCTGGGCCAGCGCATCGTGCAGCTGGAAAACGAAGCCTACGAGATCGCTGGCCAGCCGTTCAACCTGGCCAGCCCCAAGCAGCTGGGTGAAATCTTCTTCGACAAGCTGGGCATGCCCGTGGTGAAGAAGACCGCGACCGGCGCGCGCAGCACCGACGAGGAAGTGCTGGAAAAGCTGGCCGCCGACTACCCGCTGCCGGCCAAGCTGCTCGAGCACCGCAGTCTGTCCAAGCTCAAGGGAACATATACCGACAAGCTGGCCCAGCTGGCGCAGCCGACCACGGGCCGGGTCCACACCCATTACGCCCAGGCCGTGGCCGTCACGGGCCGGCTGTCGAGCAACGACCCGAATCTGCAGAACATTCCCATCCGCACGCCCGAAGGCCGGCGCGTGCGCGAAGCCTTCATCGCGCCCGCGGGCCGCTTGATCGCCAGCGCCGACTATTCGCAGATCGAGCTGCGCATCATGGCCCATCTGTCGGGCGACGAGTCGCTGCTGCTGGCCTTCCAGGAAGGCCGCGACGTGCACCGCGCGACGGCCGCCGAAGTGTTCGCGGTCGACGTGGATCAGGTCAGCAGCGAGCAGCGCCGCTATGCCAAGGTGATCAACTTCGGTCTGATCTACGGCATGAGCAGCTTCGGCCTGGCCAAGAACCTGGGCATAGAGACCAAGGCCGCCGCCGCCTATATCGACCGCTATTTCCAGCGCTATCCCGGCGTCAAGCGCTACATGGACGAGACCGTGGAGTTCGCGCGCGCCCATGGCTATGTCGAGACCGTTCTGGGCCGGCGCCTGTATCTGCCCGACATCAACGGCGGCAACGGCCCGCGCAAGAAGGGCGCCGAGCGCCAGGCGATCAATGCGCCCATGCAGGGCACGGCGGCCGACCTGATCAAGATGGCCATGGTCGCGGTGCAGGCTGAACTCGATGCGCACAAGCCCGATATCAAGGTCATCATGCAGGTGCACGATGAACTGGTGTTCGAGCTGCCGCAGGAAGACGAAGCCTGGCTCAGGACCGAGATCCCGCGCCTCATGGCCGGCGTCGCCGAGCTCAAGGTGCCCCTGCTGGCGGAAGTCGGCGTGGGCCTGAACTGGGATCAGGCGCACTGAGTGCTTCGGTCAGAGGGGCCGTCTTCTGCGAAAATGCGGTGGATCGGCCTTTTGGGCCCATCGATAAAGCAAAAATAGCTATGACATTGATAGCAATCATTCTGGCCACCCTGGCCGCCGGTATTGGCAGTGTGTGGGTGGCTGCGCTGCTTATGGGCGTAGGCGTTTCGGGAAAGAACGGCGGCATGATGCCCCAGCGTCTGCTGAGTCTGGCCGCGGGGGCCTTGCTGGCCACTGCCTTCATGCATCTGCTGCCCGAAGCGTTCAACAGCGAAGCCAGCGCCCAGGACCTGTTCCTCACCCTGCTGATCGGCGTGGTGTTCTTCTTTCTGCTCAGCAAGGCAGAACTGTGGCACCACGGCCATGAACACGGCCATGACCAGCATGCCAGCCATGGGCATGAACACGGGCATGAACCCGTTCACAGCCACGGCAAGCCGGGCGGCGGCTGGGCCGTGCTCACCGGCGACAGCGTGCACTGCTTTGGCGACGGCGTGCTGATTGCCTCGGCCTTTCTGGCCGACATGCGGCTGGGCGTGATTGCGGCCGCTTCCGTGCTGGCCCACGAAGTGCCGCACCATATCGGCGATCTGGTGGTGCTGGGCCATTCCAGCGCCAACCGCCGCGTGGCGCTGGTCAAGGTCTCGCTGGCGGGCGCCGTCACGGCCCTGGGCGGCATCGCCGGCTATTTCCTCGTCGGTCAGCTGCAGGACTGGCTGCCGTATTTCCTGGTGCTGGCATCGAGCAGCTTTGTCTATGTGGCGCTGGCCGACCTGATTCCCCAACTGCAAAAACGCCTGACAGCGCGCGAAACCGTGGCCCAGGTGGCCTGGCTGGTGGGGGGCATGGTGCTGGTGACCCTGGTCAGCGGCATGGCCCATTCACATTAAGAGCACTCGCTGAGCGGCTGCGCGGCAGGGCCCCCGGGCTCCACGTCCATCATCCTGAACTCTGATGAAACTTCCTCCGCTGAATCCCTTGAAAGTGTTCCATGTCGTGGCGCGCACCAAGAACTTGACCAAGGCGTCGCAGGAGTTGAACATCAGCCAGTCGGCCGTGAGCAAGCAGCTGCACGTGCTGGAGTCCTATCTGGGGATAGAGCTTTTCCGGCGCGAGCGCCATGGGATCGTGCTCACTCAAGCGGGCGTGCGGTATGGCGACGAGGTGTCGCCGGCCATGGAGGCCATCGCCGGGGCGACCACGGAAATCATGCGCAGCGGCTCGGACAAGAAGCTGCGCGTCCAGACCTATACGACGTTCGCCGCGAAATGGCTGATACCGCGTCTGGCCTGCTTCAATCAGCGCCACCCGGATATTTCGGTGGTGATTACCAACTCGGTCAATGATGTGGACTTTGACCGGGATATGGTCGATCTGGCCATACAAATGGGCAATGGCGCATGGTCGGGCAAGGAAGTGGACTTCTTGTTTGAAGACGTGATTGAACCGGTATGCAGCCCGGAGTTCTTCCAGAAGCACGCGCCAGAGGCCGAATACCCGCAGGCGCTACTCAGAACCCGCTTGCTGATTTCGCATTACCGCCCCAAGGACTGGAGCACCTGGGGACGCTTGTGCCGCTATGAAAAAGAGTTGGAAAACACCGAATCCATGCGCTTCAGCAGCTCCGTGCTGACCTGGCAGGCGGCCATGGATGGTCTGGGCATTGCGATTGGCCAGACGGCCTTGCTGGTGGACGATCTGATCAGCCGCAAGCTGGTGTCTCCGTTCCACCTGCCGGTGCGCACCGGCGCGTCCTACTATCTGGTGCGGCCGCAGTTGCAGCGTCAATCGCACAAGGTCACGGCATTCCGCGACTGGATGCTGGAACAGATCGCCCTGCAGTAAGCAGGACCCAGCGAGCCGGCATTGATCGGCGGCGGCATTCAGGCGATAGGGTTTGATTCACGCCACCTTGAGCCAGCTGGCCAGGAGCGTGTTGATGGCATCGGGGCGTTCGTACTGCACCCAGTGGCCGGCACCGGCGACGATGGTCCAGTCGCGCGTGGACTTGTCCTGGGTCAGGGTCTGCGCGGCTTCTGTCGGGATGGCGGTGACATCTTCATCGCCCCAGACCATGAGGACCGGCTGGTCGAAGTGTTGCAGGGCCTGCAACAGCAGAGGGCTGCGGGAAAAGGCCTTGCTGCGAAAGCGTGTGCGTTCACAGGCATGACCATGCACGTACAGCGCGAGCGCATCGGCTGGGCAGGACAGCATGAAGGCCTCGACGTTTTGCTGCAGCGCCTGCCAGCGCGGCACCCCTTCGTGGGAGCGCCAGTCGAGCATTGGTGTCTGGTCGCGGCGCGTGCCGCCATGGCCACCGCAGCCGAGCAGGGCCAGCCGCTGCAGCCGCGGCAGCTGCGAGGCCAGCAGGCCAGCCACCGCGCCACCGAAGGAAAACCCGGCGAGATGCAGCGGGCCTGCGGGCGCCAGATGTTCCACGCCCAGGCGCAGGCTTTCCACCAGCCGTTGCAGCCGTGCCGGGTCATGGGCCTCGAGTTCGAAGTCCGCCGAGTCGCCAAAGCCCGCGAGATCGGGAGCTATCACCTGAAAGTGCAGGGACAGCGCTTCGATGTTGCGGATCCAGTGCATCCATGAGCCATGGCCGCCATGGATCAGCACCAGTGGCGTGCCCGTGCCCCAGATGCGCCAGCGGGTCTCGCAGCCCCCGAGGGCCAGTACATGGTGGGTCGCACGGTCGTCCCATTGGGCGACGAGGGCGGCGGCGGCTTCGACTTCGGCGGGTGAAAAATGGAGCATCGGGGCGGGGCTTTCGGTCAGACCTTCATGATCAGCGCATCGACCGCCATCACGCCCTGTCCTTCGGGCATGACCATCAGCGGGTTGACTTCGGCTTCGCTGACGTTCAGTTCGGGCCTGCGCGCGAGCTGAGACAGGTTGGCGATGGTCTGGGCCAAGGCTTCGAGGTCGCCTCGGTCCTTGCCGCGCAGGCCGGAGACGGTCTGCAGCATCTTGACTTCACCGATCATGTCCCGCGCCGTCTCCACGCTGACCGGGGCCAGGCGGATGCTGCGGTCGCGCATGACTTCGGCCCAGATGCCGCCCGCGGCCAGCATGATGATGGGGCCCGCATCCGCGTCAACGCGGTAACCGACCAGCACTTCCGTGAGGCCCTTGCGCATGGGCTGCACCAGCACCTGGTCGCAGGCAATGCCGGGCGCGCGTTCCTTGAGGTTCTGCTGCAGCGTGGCGAAGGCCTGGGCCAGTTGCTGCGCGTTCTGTATGCCCAGCACCACGCCGCCGACTTCGGTCTTGTGCGGAATCTGCGCCGAGCAGACCTTGGCGACCACGGGGTAGTCGAAGGGCAGGGTGGCGGGCGGCATGGCGATGTCGAACGTGGCCGCTGGCGCATGCGGCACGGCCAGCGTGTCGAGCAGCTCGTAGGCTTGGGCTTCGCTCAGGGTCTCTATAGCGGCTGCGCCGTGGCCGGCCGGCGCGCGCACCGTGGCTGCGGTGCCGGGCATGCGGCGTGCGAACACCGAGGCGATCGCATCGGCGCAGGCTTCGGGCGAACGAAAGCAGGGAATCTGTGCCTGCGTGAGCTGGGCCAGCGCTTCGGGGGCATCGGGCACCAGCATGGCCAACAGCGGCTTGGCGTGCGCCGCGCTGTCCATGATGGGCTTGACGGCCAGATCCGGGTTGAAGCGCGCCGACGAGCCGACCACCGCCACCACCATGTCGAACTCCGGCGCTTCGAGCAGAATGTCGAGCGCCTTTTTCATCACTTCGTACTTGGTGCCGGCGAGCGTCAGATCGAGCACGCGGCCCGCGTTGCCGGGAATGCCCGCGGCCTGGAGCCTGGCCAGCGTCTCGGGCGAGACCGGCTGCACGGTGACGTCGCGGATGCCGAGCTGGTCGACGACCATGGCCGCGCCGCCGCCGGTGGTGGTCACCACGCCCACGCGCTTGCCGGTGGTGCGGGTCAGTGGAATCTTGCGCGCCAACGGGAACACTTCGAACAGCGTTTCGAGCATTTCGACGCGCACCACGCCCAGGTCCTTGAGGAAGGCGTCGGCGATGTCGTCTTCACCGGCCAGCGCGCCGGTGTGCGTCGCGGCCATTTCGGCGGCGGCGCTGGAGCGGCCCAGCTTGTAGGCCACGACGGGCTTGCCGCGCTGGGCGGCTTCGCGTGCAAACGCCTGGATTGCATCGCCATGGCGCAGGCTTTCGAGGAACAGCACATAGCCCTGGATCGCCGGGTCGTCGAGCGTGGCCGCGCAGATCTCGCCGACGCTCAGATCGACTTCGCTGCCCACCGAGACCAGGCCGGCAAAGCCCACGCCACGCGCCTTGCCGCGGGACACCAGCGCACCGATCATGCTGCCGCTGTGCGAAGCGACAAAGACGTTGCCTTGAGGCATGTCGGGTTCGGCAAACGCTGCATTGGCAGTGAGCATCAGGCCAGTGCCCGGGTTCACGACGCCCAGGCTGCTGGGGCCGAGGATGCGGATGCCGGTCTTTTTTGCGATGGCGCGCAACGCGTCTTCGCGCGCCACGCCTTCCGGCCCCGATTCCGAGAAACCGCTGGCCAGGATGGTCACGAGCTTTACGCCCAGGTCGGCGCATTCCTGCACCGTCGGCACAACCGAGTCTGTGGGCGAGAGCACGAACACATGCTCTGGCACTTCGGGCAGGGAGGCCAGGCTGGGCCAGGCTTTTTCACCCTGCACTTCGGCGCGGTTGGGGTTGATCGGGTAAATCGTGCCCTGGAAACCCGAGCGGCGCATGAACTGCAGGGGGCGGCCGCCGGTTTTTTTCACATCATCGGAAGCGCCGACCAAGGCAATGCTTTTGGGGTACAGCAGCGCTTGGCAGACATCTACAGTCGATTTTTTTTGAATCAACATGATTTATTTCTCAATTTGGATTTTTTTGAATTGCTCGGTCCAGTGAACGACTTCCGCTTCAAGTTCAGATTTGAATTCTGCGGGCGTGTTGCCGATCAGCACCGCTCCTTGGGGAATCAAAATCTTCTTGAACTCTGCGCTTCTTGTCGCCTTCACGGTTGCTGCAGCGAGCTTGTCGATGATGGCTTGGGGCGTGCCCGCAGGTGCCAGCAGCGCATTCCATGAGTCGGACACCATGCCGGGCAGGCCCAGCTCGGCAAAGGTCGGAACATCGGGAATGCCAGGCAAACGCACAGGCCCTGCGACTGCCAAAGGACGAACCTTGCCGGCTTCCAAGTTGGACATGGCACCGGTGGAGGTCATGAAAGCGGCATCCACCACCCCGGCAATCAAATCGTTCAAGACCCCCGAACCACCGCTGTAGGGGACGTGAAGCATCTTCAGCCCTGAAAGCTGTTCAAGACGCAAAGTGGCCATGTGCTGGGTGCCGCCAGCCCCTGTTGTTCCGTAAGAGACCGCCCCCGGGCTGGCCTTCGCATAGGCGGCGAATTCCTTGAAATTCTTGATGGGAAGTTTGGGGTTGATCGCAAAAACTCCGGGGGCGGAGGAGACCTTGGAGATAGGCACGAAGCTTTTCAATGGATCGAACTTCTGCTTCGGATAAACAAATCTGTTCATCGTCATGGGAGCCGCTGCCAGCAGCAAGGTGTATCCGTCCGCAGGCGCCGTGGCCACCATTTCCGATGCAATGTTGCTGGTGGCTCCGGGCTTGTTTTCCACTATAAAAGTTCCTTTGAGTTCGTCTTGCAAGGCCTTGGCCAACAACCGCGCCACCACGTCGGTCGGGCCGCCAGCCTGGAAGCCCACCACGATCTTCACTGGTTTGCTGGGATATTCTTCCTTGGCAGCCACAGCGCCTGCAGCGGTGGCCAAAAACAGCGCGGTGAAAGCACCCATATAAGCACGTCGGTCCATTTTTGTCCCCTTTGATTTAAGTAATGCTTTGTTTAGGATGCTTTGGGTAGGCGCTGAGAAAAACTGCGACCAAACACGCCTTCAGCGATGCGGTTCTTGAGCATCTCGATCGAGCCGCCGGCGATCATCCAGCCGCGCGTTCGGCGCACGCAGTATTCGACCAGCGCTTCCTGGCTGAAGCCCATGCCTCCCATGACCTGCATGGCTTCGTTCGACGCTTCCCAGCCGGCGAGATTGCAGGCCAGCTTGGCCATGGCAGTGCTCTGTGCGCTGGGCAATCCGTGCTCACCTTCGAGTGCTGCCTTGTACAGCAGCAGTTGGGCTTGTTCGAGCTTCATCCACATCTCGGCGAATTTCCACTGCAGGCCCTGAAATTCGCACAGTTCGCGGCCGAACTGCTTGCGGATCAAGGCATGCTCACGCGCCTGGTTGAATGCGTAGCGGCCCAGGGCCAGCGCGCGTGCCGAATTACCGAGGCGCTCGACGTTGAAGCCGGAAATCTGCTTCTTGAAGCCTCCAGGGCCCAGCAGCAGGTTGGCCTTGGGAATGCGGCAGTTCTCGAAGTACAGCTGCGACCAACTTTCGCCGTTCATGAAGCTCGACGGCGTGCCAACGACGAAGCCGGGCGTGCCCTTCTCGACCAGCACGGAGCCGATGCCGCCGACGCCGGGGCCAAAGCGTACATAGATCAGGAACAGTTCGGCGTCGGGGCTGTGGGTGGAGAACACCTTGGAGCCGTTGATCAGATAGCTGTCACCGTCTTCGGTGGCACTGGTTTTCAGCTCCGTGGCAGCCGAACCGGCGTCTGGTTCGCTCATGCCCAAAGAAATGAGCTTTTTTCCGGCCAGCAAATCAGGAAGAAAGCGTTGCTTCTGCTCTGGCGTGGCGTATTCGACAAAGGTCCGGATCGGGCCGAAATTGCCGGCTTGCACGATGTCCGCGCTCTTCGGGCAGGCCAGGGCGATTTGCTGGATCGCCAGCACCGCGTGCATCAACGTGCCGCCCTGGCCACCGTCTTCTTCGGGGAAGGCAATGCCCAGCAGACCCTGTTCCGAGAGCAGTTGGGCGGTTTCCCAGGGATAGTGCTCCGAGTGGGCTCGCTCAAGGGCGCCGGGGGCCAGCTTATCTTGGGCAAACCGTCCTACGCTGTCGGCAAATGCCTGGTGCTCTTCGCTCAGTGTGAAGTTCATGATTTTCCTATGCACTCAAATGGGTGGAGTACAGCGATATTGGCTTTTTTACGCGTTCACAGTTGTTCCTGTTGTGCGTCAAGTTATGACATAAAGTTATTTCATAACGACTCTTGCTCTTCCATAGCCGCAGGGATTCCCTGCATCATTGGGTCTACTGGCCCTG
The DNA here is from genome assembly GCA_023622805.1 of Pseudomonadota bacterium. GTDB lineage: Bacteria > Pseudomonadota > Gammaproteobacteria > Burkholderiales > Burkholderiaceae_C > Comamonas > Comamonas bellezanensis. Next base: position 13,101 of record JAMNYN010000102.1, read on the forward strand.
TCCTTCATCAAAGCGAGTTCGTATGTACATCAGTGAGCAATTTGGCAGTTTCGGCGCAAGCTTTCGCACAGCCGTGCCGGATGCAGGCGTTATTCATCACACCAAGCGTGCGGTCGTTGACTGGTATGCGGCGCTGATCGCCGGTTACGGAGTGAACCCAACGCCGCTACTTGAAAAAGCCTTTGTAGAAGACCTCGACCGCGGCGGGGCACGATTGGCGCTGGGTCGCCAAGCGACAGTACGTGCGGCCGCTTTGATCAATGGCACGGCCGCGCATGCAGCCGAGGTCGATGACATTTTCAAGGAGGCTATCTATCACCCCGGGGCACCAACGATCGCTGCAGCTTTGGCAGTGGCTCAGCAGGAAAACGCCACGGGCCTTGAGTTCCTGAAGGCGGTGATCGTGGGTTATGAAATCAGCACCCGCGTTGGCAAAGTGCTAGGCCGGGAGCATTACCAGTACTGGCACAACACGGGCACAGTGGGCACATTCGGCGCAGCGGCTGCGGCCGCCTACCTTTTTCGCCTGGACTCGGCCCAATTTACCCATGCCTTGTGTTCTGCAGCCACCTTTGCCGCCGGCCTGCAGCAGGCCTTCAAAATGGACTCGATGTCCAAGCCGCTGCATTCAGGTCGTGCGGCCGAAGCCGGCGTGGCGGCAGCCCAGATGGCCCTGCAAGGTGTGACGGGTTCACTGAATATTTTCGAGGGCTCGCACGGTCTCGGTGTTGCCATGAGCAACGGACCGGACTGGAATGAAGTGATGAGCGACCTGGGGCAGAAGTTCAACATCACCGCGATGACGTTCAAGAACCACGCCTGTTGCGGTCATACCTTCGCCCCCATTGATGGCGCGCTGGTCATCCAAAAGCGTGAGCAAATCGGTTGGCAGGACATCGAGAAAATCACCGTGGAAACCTACAGTCCGGCCTTGGCCGTTGCTGGTAATCCTGCGCCACGCACGGCAGCCCAAGCACGATTCAGTATTCCATTTGTCGTCTCTACTGCCCTGATATTCGGCAGTGTGCGGCTTGCGGCATTTGCACAGGAGCGCCTGGAGAACAATGAATTGCGTCACCTGATGGAATGCGTGGAACTGAAGATCCATCCCGAACTGGATGCCAAGTTCCCAGGACAACGCGCAGCCCTGGTGACGCTTCGTACCAAAGACGGTCGTGATCACAGCTTTTTGCAGCCAACGCGCAAGGGCGATCCAGACATGGCATTGACGGATGCTGACCTTCAAGAAAAATTGGAGGAGTTGGTGATACCGATCATGGGCGCATCCAAGGCTGCGTCTGTTTCCAGCATCCTTTGGAAACTTGATGAGCTAAGCGTGCTGAAAGATATCTAAGGATGCTTGCATGGCCGCCGTCAGCGGCATGGCCCATTCACACTGACGGGTTGCCGATATCGCGCAGCGCCGCGCGTACGCCGGCCAGCTGGCGCCGTGACACGGCCAGTGGCTCATGGATGCCATGCAGGCGCACGGCCCAGCCTTCGCCTTCTTCGGGATCGAAATATTTTTCCAGCGCGCGCAGGGCCCGGCGTGCGACCAGGGCATTGCGGTGGATGCGCAGGAAGTGCGCGGCGTGTTGGGTCTCCAGGTCGTTGAGTGCGCTGTCGAGGATGTAGCTTTGCGCGGCGGTGCGCACGGTCACGTATTTCAGCTCGGCCTTGAAGTACAGCACTTCGGCGAGCGGCACGCGCTCGGTGCGGCCGCGGTCCAGGATCAGCAGTGCGGAGGCCGGCGTGGGGGGCTCGTCGGCGGGGACTGGCGCGGGCTTGTGCAGGCGCAGCACCTTGGCCAGGGTTTGCCGCAGCCGGGCCAGGCGCACCGGCTTGGTCAGGTAGTCCAGCGCATCCAGCTCGAACGCATTGACGGCGTGCAGGCCGTCGGCGGTCACGAACACCAGGGCTGGCGGCTGCGGCAGGCTGCGCATGCGCGCGGCCAGCGACAGGCCGTCCAGGCCCGGCATATGGATGTCGAGCAGCACCAGGGCGATGGGCTGCGTCTGCAGCAGCGCCCAGGCCGCATCGGCGCAGTCGGCCTGTTGCACGACCAGCGGCGGCAGGGCCGGCTCGCCGGGTGCGGCACCGGCACCGGCAGCCGCAGCATCGGCCAACAGCGTCTGCAGGCGGCTGCGGGCCAGGGCTTCGTCATCGACCAGCAGAATGTGCAAGGGGGCAATCATGCGGCTTTTTCCAGCGGCAGGGCGATGCGCACCACATAGCTGCCCTGGCGGCTGCCGGCGCTGAATTCGGCCTGCAGATCGTGCAGCAGGCCCAGGCGTTCGCGCACATTGCGCAGTGCCATGCCGTGGCCGTGCGTGGACGGTCCGCTGGCCGGCGGCAGGCTGTTGACGATGGTGATCAGCACCCGGTGGTGGCGCAGTTGCGTGCTGATCTGCAGCGTGCCGCCCAGCGGGCTGGGCTCCACGCCATGGCGGATGGCGTTTTCCACCAGCGGCTGCAGCAGCAGCGGCGGCAGTCGGGCGGCGCCGGCCGCGGGGTCGAGCTGCCACTGCAGTTGCAGGCGCGTGCCGAAGCGCACCTGCTCTATCGCCAGGTAGCGCTGGGCCAGGGTGATTTCCTCGTCCAGCGTGGCACTGCCCTGGGGATCGGCCAGCGCGTAGCGGAACAGGTCGCTGAGGTCTTCGAGCAGGGCTTCGGCCTTGGCGGGCTCGGCGCGCACCAGCGCGATGGCGCTGTTGAGCGTGTTGAACAGAAAATGCGGGCGAATGCGCGATTGCAGCTCCGCCAGCCGGGCGGTGGTGGCGGCCGGCGTGCGAGCGCGCGCGCGCAGCAGCAAGGCCGTGACCAGCAGGGCGGCCAGCAGCGCACCGCTCACCGCGCAGGCCAGCCAGGGGGCGGAGAGTTCATCGCCCACCAGCCACAGCATGGCGCAGGCATAGAGGCCGCACAGCGCGCCCAGCAGCATGCCGGCGGCATACTGGGCCTGGGGCTTCAAGCGCTGCAGCAGGCGCTTGAGGCCGCAGGCCGCGACCAGCCACAGCAGCGTGCCCGGCAGCGCGCCGCCCGTGACCCAGGCCATGCGCAGCAGCCATTCCAGGGCCGAGGTAGCGCCAAAAAGCGTGACCGTGGCGACCACGCTTTGCACGAACAACACTGCCCGCAGCACCACGCCGACATGGCAGGCATCGAACACCAGAACGCGCTGTGCCGCACCGGCCGTGGGGGCTAGTGGGGGGCCAGATTCGAGGGAAGCGGGCTGGGTCGATAAAATTTGCGTATCTTGCATGGCGGCACCGGAATATTCCGGCTGTCTTGAACCCACTGATTATTGTCTTCTCATGTCCAACAGCACCACTTCACAACCATCCCACAACCAGCTCGACACCAAGGCCCAGGCATGGTCGGCGCTGTTTTCCGAGCCCATGAGCGACCTCGTCAAACGCTACACGTCGAGCGTGTTCTTTGACAAGCGCCTGTGGCAGGCCGACATCATGGGCAGCCTGGCCCATGCCGAAATGCTGTCCGCCCAGGGCATTATTTCGAGCGAAGACCACGCCTCCATCCAGAAAGGCATGGCGCAGATCACGGCCGAAATCGAAGCCGGCGGCTTTGAGTGGAAGCTCGATCTGGAAGACGTGCATCTGAACATCGAAGCGCGCCTGACGCAACTGGTGGGCGATGCCGGCAAGCGCCTGCACACCGGCCGCAGCCGCAACGACCAGGTCGCGACCGACGTGCGCCTGTGGTTGCGCGGCGAGATCGACGTGATCAGCGGCCTGCTGGGCGAGCTGCAGAAGTCGCTGGTCGAGACCGCCGAGCGCTATGTGGAAGTGATTCTGCCGGGCTTCACCCACTTGCAGGTGGCCCAGCCGGTGAGCTTCGGCCACCATTTGCTGGCCTATGTGGAAATGTTCCACCGCGATGCCGAACGCATGGCCGACGTGCGCCGCCGCGTCAACGTCCTGCCCCTGGGCTCGGCCGCGCTGGCCGGCACGACCTACCCGCTGGACCGCGAGCGCGTGGCCCGTGCGCTGGGCATGGAAGGCGTTTGCCAGAACAGCCTGGACGCCGTGAGCGACCGTGATTTCGCCATTGAATTCAGCGCCGCCGCCGCGCTGTGCATGGTGCACATCAGCCGTTTCTCGGAAGAGCTGATCCTGTGGATGAGCCAGAACTTCGGCTTCATCAAGATTGCCGACCGCTTCACCACCGGCTCGTCCATCATGCCGCAGAAGAAGAACCCCGACGTGCCTGAACTGGCGCGCGGCAAGACCGGCCGTGTGGTCGGCCATCTGATGGGCCTGATCACGCTGATGAAGGGCCAGCCCCTGGCCTACAACAAGGACAACCAGGAAGACAAGGAGCCGCTGTTCGACACCGTCGACACCTTGAAGGACACGCTGCGCATCTTCAGCGAAATGGTCGGCGGCCAGTTGAACCCGGCCACGGGCGTCAAGGAAGGCGGCATCAGCGTCAACGCCGAAGCCATGGAGCGCGCTGCGCTCAAGGGCTATGCCACGGCCACCGATCTGGCCGACTACCTGGTCAAGAAGGGCCTGCCTTTCCGCGATGCGCACGAAACCGTGGCCCATGCGGTCAAGGCGGCG
>JAMNYN010000208.1 GCA_023622805.1 Pseudomonadota bacterium
CACCCATGGATGCGTTTCGTGCAAAATACGCTGACATCCTGTCTACGTTTTTCTAGAAAATATTCTCGCAAAAAATATTGCAAAAAACACTGTTTTTCATTGGTAAATGATATGGACTAAAATGTCGCAGATGAACTCGCAAATCATCTCGCGTTACGACCATCCAGACCATTTTTCACCGTTGATGCCTACGGAGATGGCCTTGGGGCCTCTGCTCGAGCGCGCCAGTGATCTCACCCGCGCAGCGACCGCACTGGGCACAACGGCCAGCCATACCTCCCAATCCGAGATTGGCAGCTTGCTGCGCAGCATGAATAGCTACTACAGCAACCGGCTCGAAGGTGAACACACTCGTCCCAGCGATATCGAGCGCGCACTGCAACAGGATTTTTCTGCCAACGCCGATCTGGCGCGCAAGCAGCGGTTGGCAGTCGCACACATCCACACCGAGCAGTTCTGCGAGGAACATCTTTCCCAGCGCATTCGTGAGCAGGGCGACAGCGGTGTCCGCTGGCTGTATTCCTCCGAGGCGTTGATGCAGCTGCACTTCCAACTCTTTCAGGAGTTGCCCGAAGAAGACTTGCGGCTAGTGGATGGCTCCCTCATGGTGCCTGGTGAGCTGCGAACACGCCAGGTGGCGGTGGGTCGGCATGAGGCGCCTACTGCAGAGGCACTGCCACGATTCCTTGAACGCTGGGCAACTGTCTACGGCCAGCAACGCCGCGGCGAGGCGTCTGTCGTCGCTCTCGCTGCCGCGCACCATCGATTGGCCTGGATGCACCCATTCCTCGACGGCAATGGCCGTGTGGCCCGGTTGCATACGCATTTGCTTTTGCACGGCTGGGGACTGACGAAGGGAGTGTGGTCGCCGCTGCGCGGCTTCGCTCGCACGGAGCAGCAGTACAAGGCCTTGCTACAGGCCGCTGATGAACACCGGCGCGGTGATCTGGACGGACGAGGAAATCTCTCGCAAGCAGCGCTGATCGACTGGGTGAACTACACCCTCAGCGTTTGCATCGATCAAGTCGAGTTCATGGCCAAGATGCTCGACATCAAGGGAATGCGCGGCCGCATTGAAGCGGCATTGGCATTTGAGTCTGGATCCCTCAAGAGCGGGGTGCGTCTGGAAGCGCTCAATGCTCTGCATTACCTGTTTACCACGCAGCAACCCATGCCTCGGGCTGATTTCAAATCCATGCTGGGCCTGGGCGACCGACTCGCATCCTCGACCGTCTCGGCGTTGCTGAGCCGAGGGTTCCTGGCGACCGACTCAGCCTATGGCCAGTTACGCTTTGCGGTCCCACTTCACGCCCTGCGGTTCTATTTCCCTGCTTTGTGGCCAGAGGCCGAACAAGATGCAGCTTCAGGTGATGCGCAGGGCTATTGATGCCGCCTGGTCGGAGCAGAGCTCCGTGTGAGCTGCTCTCTATCGGCTGTGCCTCGAAGGCTAGGTCGACAACGTAGCCAGCGATGACAAAAAAACCCAAGCGATTCGCTCCCCGCCCAAGGTCCATTTGGCTGCCGCAGAGCCAAGCCCTGCCGTGGGGCGAGGTCAAGTGCCATGCCTCGCTGGACGCGTCGCGACGTTTATTAAACATTTAATAATTGAAGTTCAGCGGTCTGGGGCATGCTGGACGGGATGCGCTGCTCGAACGTAGTGAAGCACCCGCAGTCCATCGACGACACCTCCAGCTGAACCAGCCCGAGGTCTCCGCCTTGGGTGGAATCACGCCGGATGGCGTTTCGAGCGTGGCAGATCCGCTGAAGCTAGCGCTCTCGAGCTGCATGTTGTACTGGCCGTTTTGGGGGCGGAATGAGACGTGGTATTGGAGGTGCAATCCGGCAACCTGGTTGCTCGACATCGTTGCGGATCAGCGCACGAGGCTGCAAAGTAGGACGCTCACCACCCCGTGCTTTTCTAGTTCCTTGGGCAATGTCTGGGCGATCTTTGTGCAGCAGCTTGCTTGAAACGCCGGCGGTTCGCAAGATTCGACAGCGCCACCTTCGACGGGTAGTCCACCAGGGGGCCGGTGCTCATGGAACGGCGCGAAGCCAATGCGTCCGCAAGGAAAAGCGCGGCCTGGTGACATGCATCACGGTACGCATTGCGACGTTTATTAAACATTTAATAATTGAAATTCGGCGGCCGGACGGCGTCCTCCGTTCGCGCACCTTGACAGCGATTTCAATCGGTCTGCAAGTTGAAAAATTGATATTTACATCAAAAATATAAAATCATTCGCATTTATTGATGTAAATATCAAGTCGAAAGCTTTCAAGAACTCGGCGAAGCGGTCGCTGCCCGTGGGCGAAGCCTCCAACTGAAACCGCCTCAAGAAGCATCAGCTGCGCCTTGCGCGTTAGCAGCGGCCACAGGGCCCATGCCGAAAACTCTCTTTAGGGCCTGAGCAGCGCTTGATAGCCTGTGCCCAGGGCGGCTCTGGCCGCCGTCGCAAGACTGCGATGCTACCGGGCTCGGAGAAGCCGGAAGCCGCCGAAGCGACTATGCAAGAGACAGCTCATACGTAGTGCAGCAGAAATCCCCTGCCTTTGCGCGCAGGCGGGGGCCTTCGGCCAAAGTGGGGAGGATGCCCAAACAGCAGCGACGGGGGAGCCACCACAGCCGCGGGCAAAGTGACGGGGAGAGCATCACTCAAGATCGGCGGTAGAAGGTTCGCCCAGCCTTTGCACGACCTGCTCCAGCACCCGGTAGAGCTGCTCCACCTCAGCATGCCCCACAAGGCTCTCGATTTCCGCATAGGTTGCTTCCGAGCTCGGAGCGATCTCCTCCACGATAGTGCAGCCCGCCTGGGTGAGGCTGAATTCCGAGCCGCGCAAATCATCGGCCAGGCGACTTCTGGTGATCAGTTCCTTGACCTCCAGCGTCTTGAGCAGACGCGAAAGGCTTGGCATGCTGATAAACGTCATCTGTGCCATTTCCATGGGACGCAGACGACGACCTCCGGCAGCAAACATGGCACGCAAAACCCGCCACTGTTGCTCCGTCAGTCCATGTGCGCGCAGCATGGGGCGAAAACGCACCATGACCGATTCGCGGGCCTTGAGCAGCGCCATGGGCAAGGAACGCGCGAAGGATCGCATGGATTCAGACTTAGCAAGGGTGATGGATTCGGTCATGGAACAGTGAAAAAGCCGCTGAATTGTAGGCAAGCTGGCGATAACACAGCATGGCACGCGCGACTGCATGCATTTCTCACCATGCCTGGGCGGCATGGTGCGACGGACAGTCCGAGCATTCAGCTATGGACATGGTAACGAAAGCGGCAGAGCTAATACGTACTTCCTTGCGCCACAGGCTGCACATTCTTGAACCGGCTTGCCAGTGCGCTGGTGGCCTGCACGAGCAAACTGGTGTCCAGACCCACGGCGACAAAACTGCAACCTTGATCGAGATAGCTGCGCGCCAGCGCCTCATTCGGCGTAAGAATGCCGGCGGCCTTGCCAGCCTTTTCGATGCGTGCAATGGCGTCGCTGATCGCAGCCTGCACATCGGCATGGCCGGGGTTGCCCACATGCCCCATGGCAGCAGACAGGTCCGCGGGACCAATGAAGACACCGTCCACACCTTCCACGGCCGCAATCGCGTCGAGGTTCTTGAGACCTTGGACCGACTCCACCTGCACCAGCACGCAGATCTGGGCGTTGGCCTCATGGTAGTAATTGGCGCGTCGACCCCACGCCGAGGCACGCGCACCTCCAATGCCGCGAATGCCGCCCTTGCCGTCATTCTGTGGATAGCGCGCCGCGCGCACGATGCGCGCCGCCTGTTCAGCCGTATCGACCATGGGCACAAGCAGGGTCTGCGCACCCACGTCAAGGTATTGCTTGATCAGCATCTCGCCCACTTCGCCATGTCCCATGGGTACACGGGCGACGGGGTGAGCGGCTGGATAGGCCGCAATCGCCTGCAATTGCGGCAGCAAGGTGAGCGTGTCGTTGGGGCCATGTTCGCCATCGATAAGCAGCCAGTCGAAGCCCGCACCTGCGCAGATCTCGGCTGAATAGGCATTGCCCAGGCTGACCCAGAGTCCGATCTGCGCCTGTCTTTGCGCGATCGCGGCTTTGAAGCGGTTGGTAGGCGTTGGCATTGTCATATTTCTATCTCCTCAATAGCCCATGCAAAGGTATTTGGTAGCCACATACGCGTCGATTCCGGTCGCGCGCTTCACGCGTCCCAGACCGGAAGGCTTGACACCGCCCAACGGTGCCACTGCCGGGCTGACAACGCCGCTGTTGATGCCGACCATGCCGTGCGCAAGCGCCCCACCCACATGGGGTGTTTCCAATTCAGACAAAGCGAAAGCGCAGCGCGCCCAAGGGACCGTAATCGGCCTCAAACGTATCGCCGAGCTTGGCCGCTACGGGGCGTGTGAACGAGCCCGCCAGCACGATCTGCCCAGGCTGCAGTGATTCGCCCCAAGGCGCCAGCTTGTTGGCCAGCCAGGCCACGCCGATCGCGGGATGGCCTTGCACGCCCGCAGCCAGGCCGGTCTCCTCGACCACGCCGTTTTGGCGCAGCACGGCGCCACACCAAGGCAAATCCACGGATTGCGGCGCAACGCGACGGGCGCCGACCACGATGCCGGCATTGGCCGCGTTGTCGCTGATGGTGTCGAACACCTTGCGCATCGCCTTGGTGTGGCGGTCGAATTGCTCGATGCGCGAGTCGATGATCTCGATCGCCGGCGTGACGTATTCGGTGGCGGCGAGCACATCCTCCAGCGTCAGCTCCTTGCCGCCGGGCAGTCCCGGGCCGACGAGCGGCGACTTGAGCACAAAGGCCAGCTCCACCTCGACGCGCGGTGCAATGAAGTTCGTCACCGGGATGTCCAGCACTTCGCTGTCGCGACAGGTGTAGAGCATGGAGTCGAGCAGCGTGCCATAGTCCGGCTCGTCAATCTGGCTGGCCATTTGCATGGCACGCGAGGTCAACCCGATCTTGTGGCCAATGACCTTGCGGCCGGCCGCGATCTGCATGTTCACCCAGGCACGCGAGACACGGTAGCCGTCGGCAATCGTCATATCTGGAAAGCGTTTGGAGAAGTGCTCGATCTGCTGGCGCGATTTCTCGCTTTGGTCTAGCTCGTGTGCGAGCTGGTTCAAAAGTGCGTCGGAAAACATGATTTATCTCTTGGCAAACAGGGGATGCAAAGTGCTGTGCTTGGCGTCATAGACCTGGCCGGGCGCCTCGTCTACCTGGACCGTCAGGCCCACATGCTTTTGCGGATGCTCGAACAGCGACGCGAGCTGCGCCTTGGCGCAGGCCGTGATGGCGTCGCCTGCGGCTTTGTGCACCGCTGCGGAGCGGCCCGCACCCATGCGCAGGTTGATATAGATGAAGCCATAGTCACCATCGCCGCCCGCAGCACGGCCGGCGGCGCCGCCATCGGATACAGCGTGGTGCGGCGCTGGGTAGGCATAGACGCGCGTGCCGCCGGTGGGGAATACCTGGCTGCCGTCTTCGGCGCGAATGGTGAGCATGGCATCGGCTATGCCCCGGCACAGACCGCTCATGTCGGTATGCGCTTCGAGATTGCCGGTATAGAGGATGACAACGTGCGGCACAGGAGTTCCTTTCGCTGTCAGAGCCTGCCGGCCATCGTCGCGCCGGTAGACGCCTGGGCGCCTGGTATGGCATTGCCTTCCTGGGGCGTTACGGGAAAGACCGCGTTGATCTGCCCGGTGCCAGAAGCAGCGAAATACGGCGTCAGGACTTCAGCCCGGCCGTCATAGGCGGACCAGCCCAGCGCTCCCAGCAGCATGGCCGTATCGTGCATGAAGCCTTCACCATGACCCTTGGCCGCATACTCTGGCAGCATGCCGCAGAAAGTATTCCACTCGCCGGCCTGCCACAGGCGGATGACCTCGTGGTCCAGCTGCTCAAGGAAGGGACTCCAGATCTTGAACGCAAAGTCGGGCGCTTGGCCGTTCTGCGCGAAGCGGTGCGAGAGCGAGCCGCTGGCGAGGATGGCCACCGTGCCGTCGTACTCGTCCTCAATCGCGCGGCGGATGGCCCAGCCCAGGCGGGCGCTATCGTTGAGGTAGTGGGACATACACAGCGCCGACACCGAGACCACCTTGAAATGCTGGTCGGCATTCATGTAACGCATGGGCACCAGCGTGCCGTACTCCGGACTCAGCGTGGTGGCGTCGTGGGCCAGCGTTTCAACACCCAGGGCGTTGGCCGATTTCGCCAGCAGCTTGCCCAGGTGGGGGTTGCCAGGCAATTCATAGGCCATGTTGCTGATGAAGTGCGGCAGCTCATTGCTGGTGTAGCTGCCCTTGAAGTGCGCGGCACAGTTGACGTGATAGCCTGCGTTCACCAGCCAGTGGGTGTCGAAGACCACGATGGTGTCCACACCCAGTTCCCGGCAGCGCCGGCCGATTTCCTGCAGACCCTGGATGGCATCCTGACGCGTGCCTTTGCGCGGCCCGTCCAACTCGCTCATGTAGATCGAGGGGACATGCGTGACCTTGGCGGCGAGTGCAATTTTTCCCATGGGGATTCCTTTTCAAAACAATGGTGCTCTCGACGCCAACGGTATCTGCGTTGGCGCCCAGCACCGGGACACCGGTCAACCCATGGTGATGTTGGCGCGGCGAATGATGTCCGCATACTTTGCCATCTCGCTGCCCACGAAGCCCGTGAACTGGGCCACCGATCCGGCCTTCGAGACCACGCCGCTTTTGGCGAAAACCTCGATCACCTTGGGTGAGGCCAGTGCCTTGTTCACCTCGGCATTGATGCGCTGGATGATGGCGTCGGGCGTGCCGGCAGGTGCAAGCAGGCCCTGCCACGAGTTCGACTCCAGCACCATGCCCTGCTCGGCCAGCGTGGGCACGTTGGGTGCAAAGCGCGAACGCTGGGAGGTGGCCATGCCCAGGGCGACCAGCTTGCCGCTCTCGATATGACCGCGGAATTCCGACCAGTTGCCGAACATCACGCTGACCTGGCTGCCGAGCAGATCGGTGAGCGCCGGTCCTTGGCCCTTGTAAGGCACATGCACCATCTCCACTCCCATCATCTGGCACAGCAGCGCGCCGGAGAGATGGGCCGAGGTGCCGTTGCCAAACGACGCATAGGTCAGCGTGTCGGGCTTGGCCAGCGCCGCCTTCTTGAGATCGGCCAAGTTCTTGAGGCCGCTGGATGGATGGGTAGCCAGCACATGTTCGGACAGACCCATGAGCGCCACGGGCTGCAGGTCCTTGGTGGTGTCATACGGCAGGTTCTTCACCAGCGTCTTGTTGGCCGTGAAGCTGTTGGCCACGCAGACAAAGGTGTAGCCGTCGGCCGACTGCTTGGCCACATAGTCCACGCCAATCGTCGTACCCGCGCCGGGCTTGTTCTCCACGATGACACTCTGGCCCAGCTGCTTGCCCAGTTCATTGCCGATCAGGCGTGCGACCATGTCGGTGGTGCCCCCGGGCGTGAAGGGCACGACGATGCGGATGGGCTTGGCGTCGGGCCAGGCGGCGCCCCCCTGGGCCAGACCCAGCGTGGTCGTGGAGGTCAGTGCCGCAGCGGTCGAAGCCTGCAGAAAATGGCGACGTTGCATGTCTCTCTCCTTCATTGTTATTTCAGCTGCAGCGCTGACATGACAGCCGCTGGCAGCTATTGAGAAATCAGAGCCGAGGAACCTGCTCAGACACCCCAGTGCGGGATGTGGTGAGACCCCATGGAAACCGCCACGTTCTTGGCCTCCAGGAAAACCTCGTAGCTCCAAGTCCCTCCTTCGCGGCCCGTGCCCGAAGCCTTGGTGCCGCCAAATGGTTGGCGCAGGTCGCGGACGTTCTGGCTGTTGACGAAGCACATGCCGGCCTCCACGGCCGCGGCCACGCGGTGGGCCTTGCCAATGTTCTCGGTCCACACATAGCTCGACAGGCCATAGGCGATGTCGTTGGCGATACGGATCGCGTCGGCCTCGTCCTTGAACGGAATCAGGCAGGCCACGGGGCCGAAGATCTCGTCCTGGGCGATCTTCATGCGGTTGTCGACATCGGCAAAAACCGTGGCAGCAACAAAATTGCCCTTCTTCACCCGATCAGCCACCACCGGCGCATCCAAGCCACCGCACAGCAGCGTGGCGCCTTCCTTCTGGCCGAGTTCGATGTAGCTGCGCACCTTGGCCAGATGCGCCTGGGAGATCATGGGACCGATGATGGTCTTCTCGTCGAGGGGGTCGCCCACCGTGATGCGTTTGGCACGGGCGACGAACTTCTCGACAAAGCTGGCATAGATGCTCTGCTGCACCAGGATGCGGCTGCCTGCCGTGCAACGCTCGCCGTTGTTGCTGAAGATCATGAACACGGCCGCATCCAGTGCGCGGTCCAGATCGGCATCGTCAAAGATCACAAAAGGGCTCTTGCCACCCAGTTCCATGCTGAATTTCTTGAGACCGGCGGCTTGCACGATACGGCCCCCCGTGGCCGTGGAGCCGGTGAATGAAATGGCGCGTACATCGGGATGGCTGCACAGGGGCTCGCCCGCATCCTTGCCGTAGCCATGGACGAGGTTGAGCACGCCTGCGGGGATCCCCGCCTCGAGTGCCAGCTCTCCCAGCCGCGCAGCGGTCAGAGGTGACAGTTCGCTCATCTTGAGCACGGCGGTATTGCCGAAGGCCAGGCAGGGCGCGACTTTCCAGGTGGACGTCATGAAAGGCACGTTCCAGGGAGAAATCAGCGCGCAGACACCCACCGGGTGGAACAGCGTGTAGTTCAGGTGCGTGGGCGTGGGGTAGGTGTGACCGTCCACGCGCGTGCACATTTCGGCGAAGTAGTGGAAGTTGTCGGCCGCGCGCGGCACGAGTTGCTTGCCGGTTTGGCTGATGGTCTGGCCCGTATCGTTGGTCTCGGCCTGCGCAATTTCCGGCACGTGCTTGGTGATCAGGTCACCGAGCTTGCGGATCAGCTTGGCGCGCTCGGTCGCGGGCAGGCCGGCCCAGGCGGGAAAGGCATCCTTGGCGGCCTGTACTGCCGCATTCACTTCGGCTTCTCCGCCCGCGGCGACCTCCGCCAGCACCTCTTGCGTGGCGGGGTTGATGGTTTCAAAGTAGTTCTTACCGGCCACGGCCTTGCCGTTGATCAGGTGATCGATTTTCATGGTGTGCTTCTTCTCTGTCAGGTGGGTTCAATCGAGGCTGATGTTGCGGCTCTTGATAAGTGCATGCCATTTCTGCCGCTCGGCGTTGACATAGGCCAGCATGTCTGGGGCGTTGGAGGGGAGAGCTTCCCAGCCCGCGTCATAGAGCCTTTGGTGCACGCCGGGGTCGCGCATGGCCTTTTGCAGTTCAGTGCTCAGGCGCGCTTGCACTTCGCGCGGAGTGCTTGCGGGCACGGCCAGGCCTTGCCAGGTATAGGCTTCCACGTTCGTGAAGCCCAGCTCCTTGGCCGTAGGTACGTTGGGCAGCTGGGGAATGCGTTCGGCCGACATTGCCAGCAGCGGCACAACCTTGCCGGCCTTGACGGCGCTGATGCCGCTGGGCAAATCCAGCATCATCAGCGGCACCTGTCCGCCCATCAGATCCTGCAGCGCCTGGGCGCCGCCCTTGTAAGGCACGTGCAGCATGGAAACCTTGGCCTCGCGCTGGAACAGCTCCAGCGCCAGGTGGTGAGGACTGCCTACGCCGGCCGTGGCAATGCTGTACTTGCCGGGTTCGCGTTGCAGCGCGGCCAGCAGCGTCTTGGCATCGGTCAACGGGGTGTTGGGCGCCGCCGTGATGACCAGGGGCGAGCGGCCCATCATGCCCAGCAGTGCGAAGTCCTTCTGTGGCTCGTAATTGAGCCGTTTGTACAGCGCGCTGTTGTAGATCAGCACGCCGTTGTCTGCCGACAGGACGGTGTAGCCGTCGCCCGGCGCGCGGGCGACGAATTCCGAGGCGATGATGGCACCCGCTCCGGGGCGGTTTTCCACCACCACGGGCTGGGCGATTTGTTGGGATAGCTGCGCGCCCGTGGTGCGCGCCAGGAAGTCGGTGCCCCCTCCCGCAGGGTAGCCCACCACCCAGCGCAGCGGCTTGGTGGGATAGGTCTGGGCGGAGGTGCCGAAACTGGCGAATGAGGCGGCCAGCGCGAAGAGAGCAGTGGCAAGGCGGAAATTGCGGCGCATGAGGTTTGTCTCCCGTTGTCGTGATGGAAAGTTTTGCTGCGGATGCTTCTGCGGGCTCAGGCTGCGGCCAGGGTGTTGACCAGCGTGCCTATGCCGTCGATCTCGGTCTCGACCACATCGCCTGGCTGTACATTGACCACGCCGTCCGGAGTGCCCGTGAGAATCACGTCACCGGGCGAAAGCGTCATGAAGCCGCTCAGGTACTCGATCAGCTCAGCGACGCGGTGGATCATGTCGCCGGTATTGCCGCTTTGCGTGAGCTTCCCGTTGACGCGGGTGCGCAGAGCCAGCGCGTGCGGGTCGGGCACATCGGCGGCATCGACCAGCCAGGGGCCCATCGCGGTGCAGGCATCGCGGTTCTTCACGCGCAGATTCGGGCGGTAGAAGTTCTCCAGGTAGTCGCGCACGGCGTAGTCGTTGCACACCGTGTAGCCGGCGACGCAGGCCATGGCGTCGGCGGCCTTCACGCGTTTGGCCGTCTTGCCGATCACCACTGCCAGTTCGCATTCGTAGTGCATGAAAGCTGCATCCACCGGGCGGGGTGTGTGCGCGCGATGGCCGACCAACGCGTTCGGCCCCTTAAGAAATACCAGTGGCACATCCTTGGTGGTCACCGTCAGCTCGCCCGACAGTTCCTTGACATGGTCTGCGTAGTTCAGGCCCAGCGCGATGATGGTGCCGAACGCGACCGGGGGCAGCCATTGCACTTCGGTTTCATCCAGCAGGCGGCCGTCGGGAAGCTGGACCTTGCCGGCCGCACCTTCGGTGACGTCCAGAACCGAGCCTTTGAAAATGATGCGTCCGCGCTTCATGTCAGCGTCTCCTCTGCCACGCTGTGGCTCAATTCGCCCAGACCGGGCACGGTGATCTTGATGCGGTCACCCGCGCGTGCCAGGGGCGATCCCTCGCCGGGACCCAGCAGCAGCACATCGCCAGCGGCCAGGGTCATGAATTCGCTGACGTCGGCGATCAACTGCGCCGCCGGGCGCACCAGGGTGGCGAAACTGCGTTCGTAGGCTCGCTCACCGTTGATGCTCACGCTCAGGGTGGCGTTGTCGAGGTCGAAGCCGACTTGGTCGCGGAACATGCGGCTCATCGGACAGAAGCCGTCGCGGTTGCGTTGCACGACTGCGGGGCGGTAGTAGTTTTCGTGCGGCAGCGTCACGTCGCTGACCACCACAAATCCAGCCACGTGGCCCATGGCTTGATCGACACGGACACCTGTGGCGCTGCGACCGATGACCAGGCCGATGGTCGCGTCGATGCGCACCTCTCCCGGCGTATGGGGAATTTCCACCGCGGCGCCTTCGGCCGCGAACGTGTTGCGCGGTTTGATATAGAGCACAGGCGCCTTGGGCGCAGCCTTATAGGGGGCGCTATCGAACTGCGGCGTCAGGCGCTCGACCATCGCGCGGTCGTTGAGCAGTGTCCCGTAGACGGTACCCGGCTCCAGGCCATCGTCCAGAAAAGAATATTGCATATGCATCATCGTTGATTAATTAACCAGGTAACACTTACCATGTTAACTACATAGGCGCGAAGTGACATAAGGGCTTACGCTGAGTCGCACTGGGCTTGATCAGATGCGCGGCGAGCTTTGCCGCCCGGGCAAGAACGCGGCCGGCAAAGCCGTGCTGGGGTTTGGGTTCGTCTGGAATCC
>JAMNYN010000037.1 GCA_023622805.1 Pseudomonadota bacterium
GGCGGCACACCGACCAGGGCGACTGGAAGTCGTCGAACAGCGCATTCTTGATGTGCTCGCGGGTAAGCGCGCCGATGTGCGGCTCCACCAGTTCGCGCACACGCAAGTCGCGGTACAGCGAATCGGGCGTGTTCACCACGCCCATGTCCTTGAGCTTGGCGAGCGCGATCGGGCTCTGGAAATGGTTGGCATGGACGATGACGCCCCGATCGGTGTGGATCTGGAAGGTTTCGTCCGGCGCGCATTCGAAGTCTATGGCCACGCCCGTGGCGTGCGACACCATCACGTTGTTGGACGCCGACTTGGGCGTGCAGTAGACGATGCGCATGGCCAGGGCGAGCTGCACCTGCTCCAGCGCCTTGCGGCGCAGCAGGGCCAGGGGAACACCGAGCTGGCGGTAATCACGGTCGGACTCCAGGTAGTTGGCGGTGATGGAGATGCCAGCAGAATTCATGCCCGAGCGCGCCATGCCGCCCGCTTCGGTGAAAGTCAGGAGGTCCGGGCCGTCATCGCGCAACACGCGCAGCACCACGGCGGTTTCGGCGCACTCGGCCTTCCAGTCCCAGTTCTGCGCATGGATCACACGGCCCGAGGCCGTGGCCTGGGGCATGGCGACCACGCCGGTGCAGCCATCGGGGTCGATCTGCGCCGGCTGGCCCTTGCGGCGGCGGTCGGCCAGCTTGAGGATTTCGGTGCGCGCATTGAGCATCACCACGGCTTCGTAGGAGACGCCTGCACCCTCGGCGATGCCGCGCATTTCATCCAGGTAGCTGGGCTCGAAGGCCGCTATGGTGGGCTCGAAGGTCTGCACCAGCACGCCGATTTCGGGCCAGCCGAGCTTGCTGGCTTCGAGCTGAATGGAGTAATGTTCGATGCCACGGAGAATGCGCGCCTTGGCCTGCTCGCCATACTGACGGCCACGCTCACGTGGTGCGCCCGAGACTTCAATCAGAGGGCACAAAGGAATGGGCTGGCCGGCGCCCCAGGAAAATGTGTGGTCCATGGCAAAGGAGATTGGTAGTTACGTGATCGGTGCGCAAAGTGTATTTTGTATAATAAAAAACATCAACTCTTTCAACTCATGGTTTACACCCCCCTGCACCTAGAACTGGCCGACCGCATCAGCCGCCTCATTCACCAGGACGGCCTGGCCGCTGGTGCGCGCCTCAATGAAAACCAGCTGGCCGAGCAGTTGGGGGTATCGCGCACGCCTGTGCGCGCCGCGCTCGACCTGCTGGCCCAGCAGGGCTTTGTCGAGCGCAAGCCCCACCGGGGCGTGGAATTGCTGCGCGCGCCGCCCCTGCCCGCCCCCGCACGCGAAGCGGCGGACGGTGGCGACGACCTGCTGCGCCGCATTGCCTACGACCGCCAGCACGGCCACCTGGGCGAGTACGTTTCGGAAAAGGAGCTGATGCAGGCCTACGACCTGGCCCGCCCCGCGATCCGCAATGCCCTGGAGCGCCTGGCCGACCTGGGCGCCATCGAGCCCAAGCTGGGCTATGGCTGGCGCTTTGCCACCGGCGCCTGGGACGCCAGCGTGCGCCATGAGAGCTACCGCTACCGCATGGTCATCGAGCCAGCGGCCATCCGCGAGCCCGGCTTTGCGCTGCCGCCCGCCTGGGCGCAGGACATGCGCGAACAGCACGAAGAGTTTCTGCGCACGCTGTCGGAGGACTCCTCCAGCGTGGCCTTCTTCGAGATGAATGCAGCCTTCCACGAAGGGGTCGCTGCGGCCTCTGGGAACCGTTTCTTTCACATGGACATCCAGCGCCAGAACCGCCTGCGCCGCCTGTCCAACTACGACTGGAAATACGGACCGGCGCGCATGGAAGTGAACTGCCGCGAACACCTGGAGATGCTCGACCGCATGCAGGCCGGCGACGTGGAACTGGCAGCCCTGCTGATGCAGCGCCACCTGGATGTCGCCAGCCGCCTGCGTCCTCCCGGCAAGACCTGAGCAGACGGGGTGCGTGATCGCTTCACGCAGGTGTATTGATTTTTGTTAAAACAAAAAACATAATAAGCGACATGCATGGGCTAGTATCGCCATGGCGGCGGCCCTGCTCTTTCCTGTCGCAGCACCCCCTGAAAGCCCCCATGAAACCCGCCACCCACAACGACGCCTTCTTGCTGCCCTTCACCGCCCAGCGCCAATTCCAGCAGCAGCCCATGCTGTTCACCGCCGCCCAGGGAATGCACTACACCACCGACGACGGCCGCCAGGTGCTCGATGCCATGGCCGGCCTGTGGTGCTGCAACGCCGGCCACGGCCAGCCGCGCATCACTGAGGCCATCCGCGAGGCCGCGGGCCGCATGGACTTCGTCTCGTCGTTCAAGATGAGCCACCCTGCGGCCTTCACCCTGGCCGAACGCATTGCCGCCATCGCCCCCGAAGGCATGGACCATGTGTTCTTC
>JAMNYN010000604.1 GCA_023622805.1 Pseudomonadota bacterium
GTTCTCGGTGGTCTATACCGACCGCGCGCTCAACCACATGTCCCAGCGCTTTGTGGGCGTGATGCAGGACATTCTGGGCACGCTCAAGGATGTCTACGGCGCCCAGACCGCGGTGCTGGTGCCGGGCAGCGGCACCTTCGGCATGGAGGCGGTGGCGCGGCAGTTCGCGAATGGCGAAAAAGTGCTGATCGTGCGCAATGGCTGGTTCAGCTACCGCTGGACGCAGATTTTCGAGGCCGGTGGCTTTGGTCTGGGCGGCGGCGCCGTGGTGTGCAAGGCCCGCAAGCAGGGCGAGGGCGCGCAGGACCCCTGGGCGCCGTGCGCGGCCCAGGACGTGGCCGAGACCATCTTGCGCGAAAAGCCCAAGGTGGTGTTCGCACCGCATGTGGAAACCGCCAGCGGCATCCTGCTGCCCGACGACTACCTGCGCACCATTGCCGACGCCGCCCATGCGGTGGGCGCGCTGCTGGTGCTGGACTGCGTGGCTTCGGGCGCGATGTGGGTCGATATGCGCAAGACCGGCGTGGACGTGCTGATTTCTGCGCCGCAAAAAGGCTGGAGCAGCTCGCCTTGCTGCGCCATGGTCATGCTCAGCGCCCGGGCGCGCGAAGCCATCGAATCCACCCAGAGTTCCAGTTTCGCCTGCGATCTGAAGAAGTGGATGCAGATCGCCGAAGGCTACGAAAAAGGCCAGCATGCCTACCATGCGACCCTGCCCACGGATGCGCTGGTGCGACTGCGCGACGTGATGCTGGAGACCCGTGCCTACGGCTTCGACGCCGTCAAGCAGGAGCAGATCGCGCTGGGCAGCAAAGTGCGCGCGCTGCTGGAATCGCGCGGCTTTCCCAGCGTGGCCGCCGAAGGCTTCAAGGCCCCGGGCGTGGTGGTCAGCTACACCACCGACCCGGGCATACAAAGCGGCAAGAAGTTCCTCGAAGTCGGTCTGCAGACTGCCTCGGGCGTGCCGCTGATGTGCGATGAAGGGCCGGACTTCAAGACCTTCCGCATCGGCTTGTTCGGCCTGGAAAAGTGGCACCATGTGGACCGTACGGTAGGCCATCTGAGCGCTGCACTGGATGCCTTGAAGCTGCCGGTGGTCCCGTCCTGATTTTTGTGATGCAAAGGAATTCCATGCCCCGTCTTGTCCCCTTCGCGCTGGTTGCCGCCGCGCTGTTCGCCACGGCCGCCCAGGCCGCCGAACCCGTCACCACGCCCACCGGCCTGGTCTACCAAAGCCTCAAGGAAGGCACGGGCGCGAGCCCCCTGGCCAGGGACACCGTGCGCGTGCACTACCGCGGCTACTTTCCCGATACGGGCAAGGAGTTCGACAGCTCCATCCAGCGCGGCCAGCCCATAGACTTTCCGCTCAACGGCGTGATTCCCTGCTGGACCGAAGCCCTGCAGAAAATGAAAGTCGGCGGCAAGGCCAAGCTGACCTGCCCGCCCTCCATCGCCTACGGCAGCCGCGGTGCGGGCGGCGTGATTCCACCGAATGCGACGCTGAATTTCGACGTCGAACTGCTGGCAGTACAGGGCAAGTAAGCGGCTGTAGTTATTCATAGCGCTTGCGCTATGCGCAGCCCATGCAACTGGCGCGCCCCAGCAACGGGGCAGCGAGGAAGGGCCGCCCCGCACCGAGGCTGCCGTCCCCCTCCACCGAAGGATGAGAGGGGGAAGCGGCGGTAGCCGCTCAGGGGGTGCTTTATTTCACGCCCAAGCGTTTCGCCAGGCGTTGCAGGTTGGCGCGGTCCATCTGCAGGGCGCGCGCGGCGGCTGCCCAACTGCCCTGGTGCGCAGCCAGGCTGCGCTCTATGGCCTGGCGCTCGTAAGCGTCCACGGCGGCACGCAGTCCCGCCTCGCCGACCTCGATGGCTGGCAGGGCGCTGGGCGCGGTTTGCGCGGCCGAAGGGGCCGGGCCACCGGTTTCTGGCCACAGGTCGCTCACGGTCACGCTGAGCACGCGCTGGCGCTTGCTGTGGCGGCTCAAGGCCTTGAGCACGCCGCGGCTGATCAGGTGCTCGAGTTCGCGCACATTGCCGGGCCATTCGCAGGACAGCAGGGCGGCTTGCGCGGCTGCATCCAGTCGCACCGTTCCCAGTTCGGCCGCGGCGCCCAGGCGTGAACGGTTCTCTTCGAGAAAATAGCCGCACAGCAGCAGGATGTCGCTGCCGCGCTCGCGCAGCGGCGGCACCACCAGCGGGTAGACGCTCAGGCGGTGAAAGAAATCGGCGCGCATGCGGCCCGTGCGCACTGCGTCTTCGAGCGGGCGATTGGTGGCGGCGATCACGCGCACATCGACCCGGTGTTCGCGGTCCGAGCCCAGGCGCTGGAGCTGACCGCTTTGCAGCACGCGCAGCAGCTTGGCCTGCACGGCCAGCGACAGCTCGCCGACTTCATCGAGAAACAGCGTGCC
>JAMNYN010000497.1 GCA_023622805.1 Pseudomonadota bacterium
TGCCGTCGAACACGATCTGCCCGCCGCGTGCGCCCGGGCCAGGGCCCATGTCGATCACGCGGTCGGCGGCGAACATCACGGCCGGATCATGCTCGACCACCACCAACGTATTGCCCGCATCGCGCAAGCGCTGCATGGCTTCGGTGATGCGCCGCATGTCGCGCGGGTGCAGGCCTATGCTGGGCTCGTCGAGCACGAACAGCGTATTCACCAGCGAAGTGCCCAGCGCCGTGGTCAGGTTGATGCGCTGCACTTCGCCGCCGCTGAGCGTGCGGCTTTGCCGGTCCAGCGTCAGGTAGCCAATGCCCACATCGGCCAGGTATTTGAGCCGCGTGTGGATTTCGGCGTGCAGCATCTTCAGCGCCTGGGCTTCGCCGTCCGAAGCCCGGGTCTGGGCCGGCGGCGCCAGCGACGCAAAAAACTGCTGCAGCCGGTTGATGGACAGCTGCATCAAATCATGCAGGCACAGGCCGGGCAAGGCTTCGAGCTGCTCGCGGCGCCAATCCACGCCTGCGGGCATGAAGCGCTTGGCCGGCGGCAGCACGGCGTCGGCGGCCGGCTTGCTGCCCAGGCGCCACAACAGGCTTTCGGTCTTGAGCCGCGCGCCCCCACAGGTCGGGCATTCGGTGTAGCTGCGGTACTTGGACAAGAGCACGCGGATGTGCATCTTGTAGGCCTTGCTTTCCAGGTACTCGAAGAAGCGCTTGATGCCGTACCAGGTCTGGTTCCATTTACCATTCCAGTTCGGCGAACCGTCGAGCACCCAGGCCTTCTGCTCGGCCGTCATCTTGGCCCAGGCGGTGTCGCGCGGAATGCCTTCGGCTTCGGCGTGGCGCAGCAAATCGTCCTGGATTTCCTTCCAGGCCGGCGTCTGTATGGCCTTGATCGCGCCGGTGCGCAGCGTGAGCTTGTCGTTGGGAATCACCAGACCCCAGTCGACGCCTATCACCCGTCCGAAACCGCGGCAGGCATCGCAGGCGCCCACGGCGGAATTGAAGGAGAACAGCGACGGCATGGGCGTGGTGTAACCCAGGCCGCTTTCCGGGCAGTGCAGGCCCAGCGCAAAACGCCACAGGATGGGCTCGCCCTCTTCGGGCAGGCAGTAGACGGTCATGTGGCCGCTGCCACGCTTGAGCGCCACTTCAACGGCTTCCATGGCCCGCGCGCGCTCGGTGCGGCCCAGGCGGAAGCGGTCGGCGATCACGTCGAGCATCTTGACGCGCGTGGGCGCGGCTTTCTTTGCCTTGCCCTTGGCGCCTTCGGTCACTGGCGCCGCGAGTTCGACTTCGCGCTCGGCCTGGACCTTGGTGAAGCCGCTGGCCGACAGCCATTGCTCCACCTCCTCGGCCGACGTATTCGCCGGCAACTCCACGGCAAACGTGATGGCCAGGCGCGGATCGCCGGCGGCGGCGCTGCGGCGCGCGAGCTCGGCATAAATCGATTCGGCCGTGTCGTGCTGCACAGGCAGTGCCGTCACGCGGTCATGCAGATGGGCGGCGCGCGCGAACAACAGCTTGAGGTGGTCGTTGAGCTCGGTCATCGTACCCACCGTGGAGCGCGAATTGCGCACCGGATTGGTCTGGTCGATGGCAATTGCCGGCGGCACGCCTTCGACCTTGTCCACGGCCGGCTTGTCCATGCGGTCCAGGAACTGGCGTGCGTAAGCGCTGAAGGTCTCGACGTAGCGGCGCTGGCCTTCGGCATACAAGGTGTCGAACACCAGGCTGGACTTGCCTGAACCGCTGGGGCCGGTCACCACCGTCAACTCGCCGGTGCGGATATCGAGATCAACGTTCTGGAGATTGTGCTGGCGCGCGCCGCGGATGCGGATCAGTCCCTGGGACATACAGGCAGTCTTTCTGAATGGAGGCGAACCATTCTAGAGTGTGCAGCCCCACGCTTGCCCACTTCGCGTAGCCGCGCTGGGGGGCGGAGCCCCCCAGATGCATTTTGCCTTGGGGTCGTTCGCCGCCTTGGAGGCCCGCCTTGGGGCGGCCCGGCGGCAGCGGATACTGCCCATCTCGGGTGCTCGGCCCCCAATGCAAAACACATAAAAAAACCTCCCTGCACCGAAGCGCAGGGAGGTTGAGGCTTTTCAGGCGCCGGCCCATGGCCTGGCGCCGGCCTTCAGGTCATCAGAAGTTGTGGCGCACGCCCAGGGCGAAGGAGCTGAAATCATCGCCAGCCACGCCACCGCGGTAGTTGATGTTCGAGCCGTTGTCCAGCTTGGTGTAGTAGCCGTAGACCTTGGTGCGCTTGCTCAGGTTGTAGTTGTAGCCCAGCGTCCACTGGTTGGCAGCCGTACCGGCCGCATTGCCCGCGCCGCTGAACTTGACCTGCTCTGCACGGCCGATGTTGGCGTGGAACTCAGAAGCACCCATGGTGTACATCGCGGCCAGGCGGACA
>JAMNYN010000722.1 GCA_023622805.1 Pseudomonadota bacterium
GGCGTCGATGATGCGTTCCTGCACCGCCTTGGCCGAGAAGCCGCCGAACACCACGCTGTGCGTGGCGCCAATGCGCGCACAGGCCTGCATGGCCACCACGCCTTCGATGGTCATGGGCATGTAGATCACGACCCGGTCGCCCTTTTGCACACCCTGCGCCTTGAGCGCATTGGCGAACTGGCTCACGCGCTCGAGCAGTTCGCGGTAGCTGACGCGGGTCACGGCGCCGTCATCGGCCTCGAAAACAATGGCCGTCTTGTGCTCCGCGGGCGTGCCCATGTGACGGTCCAGGCAGTTGGCGCTGGCGTTGAGCTCGCCATCGGCAAACCATTGGTAGAACGGGGCATTGCTCTCGTCCAGCGTCTGGCTGAACGGCCGGCTCCACTGCAGGTTCTCGCGCGCCAGCCGCGCCCAATAGCCTTCGAAATCGGCCTCGGCTTCGGCGCACAAGGCCTCGTAGGCCGGCATGCCGGAGATGCGGGCCGCCTGGGCAAACGCCGGCGGCACAGGAAAGACCCGGTTCTCCACCAGTACGGATTCGATAGCAGATGACGATGCGCTCATGGTATTTCTGTCTCCTTGGCAATGCTGGGCATTGTGCCGCGACTGGCCTACACGGGTCTGACAAGCCACTGACGATTCGCTGACAAAACCTACTTCCACCAGAAGCCTTGCGGCCGTAGACTGCAACGCACACCGATACAATCGCGCACCTTTTTCCCTGCCCACCACTTCCCAACCGCCCATGGCCACCCCAAATCCCCACAGCAAATCCGCACCTGGCGCTCACACGATGCGACCGCTGCCAGCCTTCATTTTTGCCAGCCGCTGGCTGCAAGTTCCGCTGTACCTGGGCCTGATCCTCGCGCAAGGCGTGTACGTCTGGCATTTCCTGCTCGAACTGTGGCATCTGGTCGAAGCGGCTTTCGGCAGCCAGACCGCGCTGCAGGCGCTGGTCACCAGCATCGGCTACAAGCCCGACGCGCCGCTCACCGGCCTCAACGAGACGGTGATCATGCTGGTGGTGCTGGCACTGATCGACGTGGTGATGATCTCCAATCTGCTGATCATGGTCATCATCGGCGGCTACGAGACTTTCGTCAGCCGCCTGAACGTCGAAGGCCACC
This sequence comes from Pseudomonadota bacterium, assembly GCA_023622805.1. GTDB lineage: Bacteria > Pseudomonadota > Gammaproteobacteria > Burkholderiales > Burkholderiaceae_C > Comamonas > Comamonas bellezanensis. The sequence goes on from JAMNYN010000722.1 coordinate 1,128, forward strand.
CGGACCAGCCCGAGTGGCTGGACCATGTGGATGCCACCGTGCTCAAGGTCAAGCTGGGCCTGTCCATCATCGGCATCAGCTCCATCCACCTGCTCAAGACTTTCATCAACGCTGCCAACTACGACTCCAAGGTGCTGATTGCGCAGACCCTGATCCACATCACCTTCCTGCTCAGCGCGCTGGCCGTCGCCTATACCGACCGCCTGCTGCGCCACAACCACACCCGGGCCCACTGAGCGCGTCCCTTACGCACGCCAAACCCCGCCCCGCAGCCCTGCGGCGCGGGGTTTTTTTGCGCCTGGCGCGGGCGCCGGCCCATAGAAACGCGCGCGATATAGCACAGTCCAAAAAAACCATTTATTGACATAAAAGCACTGAATGAATATGATTAGCGGCTTATTCACCACCTGACACGCAGGTAATAACGGCGTTTTCAACGTCTTTATCCATTTTTGACGGTCGCTGCCTCGTTGCAGCCCCGTCATCGGACCGATAGCGGTCCTGATGCCAAGGTATCTGCTGCACGCCTGTGCTGCCTTTTGGATACCGGTGCGCGGACAAGCGAATTCACCGCTTTTCCCTGCGCATCGCCTGACTCTTGCGCACCATCTCGCGTGCCATTCGAGCCAATGTGGGTGCTGCTGCACCCGCGCCTGCCGGCCATCTCCAGCCCCACCGGGCTCTGGGCGGCCGTTGCATCAGGGGTTTCCATCGGTTTTGCACGCCAGCTTTCTCGCGAAACGCTGGACTGTCTTCAATCCAACACAAGGGAGAGAGAAACAGTGGCCAAACAGATCACCATCGATCATGTCTTCAAAGTATTCGGCGACACGCCGCAAGCTGCACTGGCGCTCGTAGAGCAGGGTCTGAGCAAATCGGACATCCTCGCGCGCACCGGCCAGTCCATTGGCGTCTTCGACGCGCATTTCCAGATCGAAGCCGGCGAAATTTTCGTGATCATGGGCCTGTCGGGCTCGGGCAAATCCACGCTGGTGCGCATGCTCAACCGGCTGCTCGAGCCCACGGCCGGCCGCCTTCTGGTCGACGGCACGGACATCGGCGCCCTGTCGCCCAAGGACTTGCGCGCGCTGCGCCGCAAGGACATCTCCATGGTCTTCCAGTCGTTCGCGCTGCTGCCCCACATGACCGTGCTCGACAACACGGCCTTCGGCCTGGAGCTCGCCGGCGTGGACCGCGCCGAGCGCCAGGCGCAGGCCCAGGCCGCGCTGGAGCAGGTCGGTCTGGACGGCTGGGGTGCGAGCTACCCCGATGAACTGT
>JAMNYN010000364.1 GCA_023622805.1 Pseudomonadota bacterium
GGTGGACGCCGTGCGGACATCGGCCTGATCCATGCCCTGCTGGAGCGGCATGGCGCGCAGTGCCGGGTTGTAGTTGCGCACCAGGGACAGGAACTCCACCAGGCCCAGGGATTGGGGCAGGCGGGGGGCGCTGGCCTGGGGGCCGACAGCAGCGGCCCCAGGGGCCTCCACGCTGTCTGCGGCCAGGCAGGCGCCTGCCGCCATGAGGGCGACGGCAGCCGCTATGGTTTTAATGGATTTCATCCAACTCGTCCGGTTTCTTCAAGGTTTTAGGGCCCAGCCAGGCATAGAGCACGGGCAGCAGCACGAGCGCCACGAGAGGCAGTATCAACATGCCGCCAACGATCACGGAGGCAAAAGGGCGTTGGGTTTCGCTGCCCACACCGGTGGACATGGCCATGGGCAGCAGACCCAGCAGGGCCAGCATGGCCACCAGCAGCACCGAACGCATGCGCTCGGCCGTGCCTTGCACCAGCGCTTCCATCAACGGCACTTCCTGGCGCCTGAGGGCTTCCACCGAGGAAATCACCAGCAGGCCGACCAGTGCCACCTGGCCGAGCAAGGCGATGAAGCCAATCGCGGCGCTGATGGAGAGCTCGATGCCGGTCAGGTGCAGGGCGGCAATGCCGCCGACCATGGTGAAGGGCGCGCACAGCAGAATCACGAAGGAGCTGCGCGCCTGGCCCAGTGCGGTAAAGAGCAGACCGAAGACGATCAGCAGCGACAGCGGCACCACGATCTGCAGGCGTTTGGAGGCCCGCTGCTGGTTTTCCCACTCACCGCCCCAGACCGCCTGGTAGCCTTCGGGCACCTTGACGTTGGCCTTGAAGGCGGCCAGGGTGTCTTTCACCACCGAGCCGATGTCCCGGCCTTCCACGTTGAACTTCATCGCCATGTAGCGGATGTTGTTCTCGCGGAAGATGGAAGCATTGCCGATCTTCACCTGGATGTGACCCACCGAATGCAGCGGCACCGAGCCCCCGTTGGGCGTGGGGATGGCGATGTCGCGCATGCTGGCTTCGTCCATGCGGTTCACATAGGGCAGGCGCACGCGGATGGGTACGCTGTGCTCGCCTTCCCACAGCGTGGTGGCGACGTCACCGGCCAGGGCCAGCTCCAGCGTCTTCTGCGCGGTTTCCATGGCAATGCCTTGGCGGGCCAGGGCGGCACGGTCGAATTCCACATGCAACTGGGGTGCTGGCGCATCGCGGTACAGGTCCAGATCCACCACGCCGTCGATCTTGCGCACATGGTCCATGGTCTGCTGCAGCACGGCGCGCAGCTGCGGAATTTCCGGGCCGAACACCTTGAGCACCACCTGGCCGCGGGCGCCGGAGGTGGATTCCTCCACGCTGTCGCGGATGGGCTGCGAGAAGTTGAACGCCACGCCGGGAATCGCGATCAGCTGGCCGCGCATCTCTTCGATCAGCGCGGGCTTGGTCAAGCCCTTGCGCCATTCCTTGAGCGGCTTGAGACGGATCAGCACCTTGGCCATGTTCAGCGTTTCGTTGTCGGTGCCCGATTCAGGGCGGCCCTGTTCGGAGCTGACCGAAATCACTTCCGGGAACTTGCGCACGAGGCTGCGCACTTCGGCCAGCACTTCCTGGCCTTTTTCCAGCGAAATCGAGGCCGGCATCTGCACCAGCACATAGGCATCGCCTTCGTCCAGCTCGGGCAGGAACTCCGTGCCCAGGCGCGAGACCGACAGGCCGGCGACGGCCAGAATGGCCACCGCCACCAGCACCACGATGCGCGGGCGTGCGACCAGGCCCAGCGTGCGACGAATCCAGTGCTGGTAGCCATGGTCCATGCGCTCGAACACCGCGGGCTCGGCCACCATCACATGCTTGGGCTTGAGCAGCAGCGCGCACAGCGCCGGCACCAGACCCAGGGCGAACACCAGGGCGCCCAGCAGCGCGAAGCTGTAGGTGATGGCCAGGGGGCGGAAAATGCGGCCTTCGATGCTTTCCAGCGAGAACACGGGAATCAGCGCCGCGATCACGATGGCCATGGCGAACAGCGTGGGCTTGGCCACGGCAATCGCCGAGTCGATGATGATGGCGCGCATTTCGCGCTGGTTGCTGGGCTTGCGCAGGCGGGCGTTGCGGATGATGTTTTCCGCCAGCACCACCGCGCCGTCGACCATGATGCCGAAGTCGATGGCACCCATGGAAATCAGATTGGCCGGCATGCCCAGCAGGTGCAGGCCGATGAAGGCCACCAGCAGCGACAGCGGAATCACCGTGGCCACGATCAGCGAGCCGCGGATGCTGCGCAGGACCAGCCACAGCATGCCGATGATCAGGCAGGCGCCGAACAGCAGGTTGTGCTGCACCGTGGCCAGCGTGTGGCCGACGAGATCGGAGCGGTCGTAAGTGACGTCCATCTGCAT
>JAMNYN010000773.1 GCA_023622805.1 Pseudomonadota bacterium
GATTGCCATGTTGAACAAAAGTAGCCCGCCGCCAGCAAAGCAGGATGCTTCGCCTGTCGACGCGATGATTCTGATACAAATCGCCCCTGCGCCTGCGCCCGTGCACGTCATGCCTGGGAACTCTCTTGCCAGCCGCAAGCGAAGTGCCACGCCGTCGACAGACGCCCGGGAGAAGACCGCAGCACCCATCCTGGTCAATCCCCAGGAGCCGGAAATGCGGTTGGAAGTGGCGCCGCCTGCGGATACAAGTGACGCCTCCCCACCGCTGCGGCTCGATGCAGACACCATTCGAAAAGCCATGCAGCAGGATGGACACGAAAGAAACCCCATGGCCTTCGCACACCGCAATACGGATGGGCCCGTACGCGCCGGCAGCGACGCGGCTTTCGCCGCGGCCATTTCCGCGGCGGGACGCAGGCCTTGCGAGCGAGGAGAATTTGTCGGCTCGGGCCGGGGACTGTTGAGTGCCCCGTATTTGGCGGCGGCCTGGCTGCGCGGCGAATGTGCTCGATGAACGCCGAGGCGCCCACATGATGGGGCTTGAAACGCATGCCCTCTCAACGGGCCGGCAGCCTCTTGCGCATGGCCAGTACCGTGAACGACAGGCACAACAGCAGGGCCGCCACCACAAAGCTGACCCAGGTGAATGATGCTTCAAACGCTTGCATGGCACCTGCCAGCATCTGACTGGCTGCCGGGTGGGCTTGTGCATAGGTGTGGGCTTCATCGAGGCTGCTTCCCGCCATATGCGACAGGCCCTGTTGCTGCGTGGTGGACACATAGACCGCCGTCATGATAGAGCCAAAGATCGTCACACCAAAACCGCCACCAAACTCATAGGCCACGCCTTCCGCCGAGCCGGCCATGCCTGCACGGTCTTCCGAGACATTGCTCATCACCAAGGTGCTGGAAGCCGTGAGACTGGAGCCAATGCCCATGCCGCACAAGGCCAGCACCAGCACCTGTTCCCAGGTATTGGCGTCGCGCAGGAACAAATAACCCAAGACACCCAAAGCCGTCATGGCCAAGCCGGCGGCGATCACACGCACGCTGCCCACGCGGCCAATCAATGCGCCCGCCAGCGGCCCGGCAAAGAATGACCCCAATGAAATCGGCAGCACAAAGGCGCCCGCCTCCAGCGGACTTTTGCCCACCACCAGTTGCAGCCGTTGGCTGAGCACCAGCTCAAAGCCGATCAAGGTCATGGACGCCAGCAAAGCCACCAGCATGCCCATGGCAATCGGCGCGGCCGACAGCACCCGAAAGTCAATCAACGGCTGCGGGATGCGCAACTGCCGCTGGATGAACGCCGCCAGCGCACCTGCGCCCAACACCAGCGCCGTCCACGCCACGATGCCGCTGCCATCGGGCTTGGCAAACTCTTTGATGCCGTAGGCCAGAGCGATGATGCCGACCATGCTTTGCAGGCAGCTGAGCAGGTCGATACGGATGTCCGGATTGCCGGCCTTATCGGGCACATAAAGCCAGGCCAGCAGCACGGCCACGGCGATGATGGGCACGTTGATCAAGAACACCGATCCCCACCAAAAATGCTCCAGCAGTACGCCGCCCAGCAACGGACCCACGGCCGCGCCGCCCGAGGCAATCGCCGCCCAGATGCCAATGGCCAGAGCCAACTCTTTCGCATCCGGAAAGCTCACGCGGATGATGGCGATCGTGGCCGGCATCATGGCTGCACCGCCAATGGCCAGCAGCGCGCGTGCGGCAATCAGCACCGCTGGCGTGGGCGCAAAGGCCGCGATCATCGAAGCCAGGCCGAAAACCACCATGCCGAAGATGAACACCCGGCGATGGCCCCGTCGGTCACCCAGGGCGCCAAACATGGGCATCAAGCCCGCCATGACCAGCGAATAGGCGTTCAGAATCCACAACTTCTCCGAAGCCGTGGTGTGCAAGGCCTGCGCGAGGCTGGGCAGCGCCGTGTAGAGCACGGTCATGTCGATCACGACCAGGAACAGCGCAGCCGAAACAATGGCCAGAGTCAACCAACGGCGCTGAAACTTCATATCATCCCTCTTTGCAACTGTTTTCAATACGAGCGTATTTTAATACGATCGTATTTTTATACTTGAAGAAAACCGTATGGGAAGAAAGCCATCCATCGACAAAGCCGCTCTGCTCGACGCAGCGGAGCACATCATCCGCACACGCGGCGCAGGCGCTTTGTCGTTTGATGCCATCGCCAAGGCCGCCGGTGTCAGCAAGGGCGGCGTACAAAGTGCGTTTGGCTCCAAGGAAGAGCTGCTGACCGCGCTCTATGCGTACCTGGACAGCGGCTATGAGGAACGCTTCAATGCGGCCAAAGCGGCGGGAGCTTGCGCGGTAGATGCCTATGTGGATGCGGCCACCGCGGCGGAAACCGCGGTGAACC
>JAMNYN010000013.1 GCA_023622805.1 Pseudomonadota bacterium
GTGTGATCCCAGGATTGGAGAGGGGGCGGCCTATTGCTGCGCGTGCCGCCCGTGCGCATGGGCGAAGCGGAAACTGCTCAAGGCCAGGGCCGTGTCGCAGATCTGCGTCACCGCGCAGGCAATCACCGGGTCGTCGCCGTAGCCGACCAGCAGCGTGCCTATGGCGCCCATGGCCATCTGGCCGAAGCCGTAGAAGCCGGCGGCCGAGCCGACCAGATTGGGCATCACCGACAAGGCGCTGCCTAAGGCGGCGGGACTGGCAAAGCCGGCGCCGAAAGTCATGATCACCGTGATGGCCATCAAGTTGCCCGGCGTGAGCCAGCCCAGCAGGTAGACGGCCAGCAGCGTGCCGGCCATGACCAGACCCAGGCCTGCGCCCATCAGCAGAAAATGCTGGGCCGGCCAGCGGTTGGACAGGCGGCGCGTGAGAAACGTGCCCAGGCTGGCGCCGACGATGGTACTGGCGGCGAACCATCCCGTGGCGCTGATCGGCAGCCCCATCTGTCCATGGACGATGTAGGGCACGGAGGCCAGATAGGGGTAGACCGCCGACGTGATGCAGGCGCCGCCCAGCATGTAGCCGGCAAAGCCGGGATTGGAAATCAGCTGTGCGTAATCGCGCGCGATGAAGCCCAGTTTCAAGGGCCGCAGCTGGGCATTGGTTTCGGGCAGCAGCCGGTAGGTGAAGAGCAGCATGGCGCTGCCTATGACCACCAGGAAAACATAGATCGAGCGCCAGCCGAAATGCTCGGCGAGGTAGGCACCGACAATCGGCGCCAGGCCCGGGCCGACCAGGGTCAGCAGGTTGAGCAGCGCCAGGTCCTTGGTCACGCGCGACGGATGGGCCGTATCGCGCACGATGGCGCGTCCCAGCGTGATGCCGGCCGCGCCGCCCAGGGCCTGCAGCAGCCGCGCGGCCACCAGCCATTCGATGCTGGGAGCGAACAAGGCCATCACCCCGGCGCTGAAGTAGATGGACAGCCCCAGCAGCAAGGCCGGGCGCCGGCCCAGGGCGTCGGACACCGGGCCGTAGATCAGCTGCCCCAGCGCCAGGCCGATGATGTACAGCGTGATCGTCTGCTGCATGCTGGCGGCCGAAGCGCCCAGGGCCTCGCCGGCCACGGGCAGGGCCGGCACGAAGATATGCATGGCCATGGTGCCGCTGAGCGTGACCAGCACCAGCAGCCAGAGCGGCACCTGCAGCGCAGTGCCGTTGGTGGGGGCTGACGGTTTCATGATGGTTTCGGGGCGCAGCGCATGCGGGGGTGGCGCTGGAAGTGCACGGCGGCCGTGATGCCCAGCACGATGACGAACGAGGAGAACAGGCGCACGGCCACGGCCATGCCCCAGTGGTCGGCAATCCAGCCCATGCCCATGATGGGCACCATGCTGCCGATGTAGCCGATCACCAGATAGGTGGACAGCAGGCCCGAACGGTTGCTGGGCGTGGCAATGCGGTTTACCATGCTCATGCCGGCCAGCATGCTCATGCCATGGCCCATGGCCGTGAACAGCAGCCCCAGGGCAAACAGCGTGGCCGAGCCGGCCCACAGATTGATCACCAGCAAGGCATTGCTCATGGCCAGTCCCAGCAGGCCGAAAAAGCCGCACCAGTGGGTAGGCATGCGCCCGGCCAGGATCTGGGTGCCGGCCGAGCCCAGCAGGATCAAGGCAATGGCCGTGCCGCTGACCACGGGGCCGTGCCAGGGCACGAGCTTGTCCAGGAACAAGGGCGACATGGCCGCGTACAGGCCGAAGACGCCAAAGGCCAGGAACGGCAGGCTGGTGGTCAGCGCAAACGCCATGGAGGATTCGGCCGCGGGCCAGGTCAGCTTGGGCAGCACGTCGCTGGCGCGCAGCGGCGCCGCGTTCTTGGGCCTGGCGCTGTCAGGCAACTCCAGGCGCGACAAGGCCAGCAAGCCCAGGGCGGCCAGCACCAAGGTCGGCACATAGGTGGTCACCAGCGGATAGGGCGCCCATTGGCCGATGATGCCGCCGACCAGCGGCCCCACGCCGAAACCGAAGGCGATCAGAAAACCGCTCATCATGGCCACGCGCTGCACATTGCCCGGCGGCGACAGCTTGGCCAGGCCCAGCGTAGCGCTGGTGGTGACCATGCTCGAGGCCACACCGACAATCAGGCGCCCCACACTCAGGCTGGTGACGTCCCAGGCCACCAGGCTGATGAAGGTGCCGGTCATCGCCAGGACCAGGCCGCATTGCATCACCGGGCGAAAGCCCACGCGATCCGGCAGGCGTCCCAGAAACAGCAGGGTGGCCAGCGCGCCGCCCATGTAAATCACGTAAATGCGCGAGATATCGCTGGCCTGCAGATTCCAGGCTTCTTTGTACAGTGCATACAAAGGGCTGATCAGGGCCGT
>JAMNYN010000075.1 GCA_023622805.1 Pseudomonadota bacterium
CCTGGGCCCAGCCGCCGGATTTCTTGAGCGTGCGCACGACTTCATGCTGCTCGAGCGTGGCCACGCGCTTGTACTTTTCACCCGGGCCCGAGCGCAGGTTGGCGGAGCGGGCGGTGATGACCATGTGCGGGGTCTTGCTCGTCAGCGGCGCGTGCACCCAGCCCAGGCTGGATTCGAAGTCGCGGACCTTGAGCCATTTGCCCTGGCGCTGCGTGACCTGCAGCGGATAGCCCCGGCCCAGCTCCCACAGCGTGGCCGAGCGGGTATGGGGCTTTTCGCGCACATTGACCGTATTGCCTTGGATGCTGACAAATTCCGGGGCGGCGCTGGCTGCCGTGGGAAGCAGCAAGGCAGTTCCCAAAGCCAGGCCGGCAGCGGCGACGAAATGCGAGAGACGGCGGGACAAAGACAGCACGGCAACAGCTCCTATCGAGAAACGTCAAAGGCTGTCAGAGCCTTGGCCAGGTGCCGAAGTTCCAGCGGATCATCAAAAAGTGAGCGTGAAACGCTGATATTTCCGAGAACCTATAGATATATCTGAGATTTTTTGACTATCTATCAGCGATGGTTGCTATCTAATTGATAGTGTCTGGGCGCCCATGCTCTGTCGCATCTTTGCCCATGTTTGTGGCCTGCGCGCAAAAGTCCTGCGAATGCAGGCCTTGGCGGCATTGGGGAAAGCCCGTGATTGCGCGGCTTTGACGGTCAGAATGCCGCCAAAAACCACGCGCACGGGTACTTATGGATACTTTTGTTACGGGCTCTAAGCGGGCTCTAAGCGGGCTCTGTGCGGGTACTGTGCGTCAGTTCCGAAGGGCGCGTCGCCCACGACAGGCCAAAGCACAGCAGCAGGGTCGGCAAGGCCGAGCCGAAGGCCATGGTGATCTGGGGCAGCAGGTGGAAGAACGCAATGCCTGCCAGCCACAAGCCCACGGCCGGCCAGTGCACGCCAGCGGCCTGTCGCAGGCGCTGCGCCACCGGGGTGCCGAAAGCCAGCCGGCCGAGGATCACGCCAAACAGCGGCACGAACACCGAACTCAGCAACAGCAGGAAGGGCTCCAGGCTGTGCATGGGCAGCACCAGGGCCAGGGCCGTGCTGAGAGCGGCCACCAGCACCCCCCAGCGGCGCACGCTCCAGCGCGGCAGCAGGCTGTGGCTGGAAACGGCCGCGGAGTAGGCATCGCCATAGGCGTTGTCGATTTCATCGAGCAGGATCAGCGACAGCGCAATCAGTCCGCCCTGGGCCAGCAGCAGGGCCGTGACCAGGTTTTCGCTGGGCAGCGTCAGCGCCACCAGCACGCCCAGCGCATAGCACCAGATATTGGCCAGTGCATAGCCCAGCCAGGTGCCGCGCAGCGCGCCCCGGCCGGTCTTGCCATAGCGCGCATAGTCGGCCACCAGCGGCAGCCAGGAAATGGGCATGGCAATCACCAGGTCCAGCGCGCCCATCACGCCCATGCCGCCTTCGCCGCGGCGGCTCCACAGCTGCGCCCAGCCTTGTGCCTGGGCCATGTGGGCAAACTGCCAGCTGAGCCAGAGCAGCGACAGCAGTACCAGCGGCAGCGCAATGCGCGAGATGACGCGGCGCACCAGCGTCACCATGGAGCCGCTGATCAGCAGCATCACCACACCGCCCCACAGCAGCGTGGCCAGCACCGGCGCATAACTGGCGCTCAGGCCGGCGCTTTGCTGGACTATGGCCACCGTGGCGTCGCGCATCACCACCAGCTCGAACGTTCCCCAGCCCAGCAATTGCACGATGTTCAGCAGTATGGGCAGGCGCGCAAAACGCCGGCCATAGACGGCATGCATCAAGCCGGCGCTGGCCAGGCCGCTGTCGCAGCCGATTTTTGCCACCCAGCCCAGCAGGCCGGCGCCGAGCAGCGAGCCCGCGACAATCGCCAGCAGCGCTTGCTGCGTGCCCATGGCGGGCACCAGATAGGCCCCCATTTGCATTACCAGCAGGCCTACGCCCAGGCTGAACCACAGCGAGGCATGGTCGTGCCACTGGAATACGCGCTGGCTGGCCGCGACGGGGGACAGCGCCTCGTTGGGGGTGTGGGCCGCTGTGGCTGATGCGGGGGATGAAGACATGCAAGCTCCGGACAAAGCAGCGCGCCAGCGGCTGCCCGCCCGCATGGCCTGGCCATGCCAGGCGGCGGGCCTGGAGGCTTGGCCGGCGCAGAAAAGGTCTGCCAGCCAGCGCTGGGCGTCTGGCGTGGCGGCTGCTGCCGGGACGGGCCCGGCCAGCGCCGCGATTGTGCCAGACCGGGGCGGCGCCGCCGCTCAGGCTTCGTGCGGGGGCCGCGGGTCTTGCACGGGCGGCGTGGTCACGGGGCTTTGGGGTGGGTCGCCAATGGGCTTTTCTTCGGGCAGTTCA
>JAMNYN010000540.1 GCA_023622805.1 Pseudomonadota bacterium
TCACTCCTCCCGCCGTAGCCAGCCTGCCCGTGGTCGGCAGCCCCGAGCGTTTCCCCGTGCACCGCATCTACTGCGTAGGCCGCAACTACGAAGAGCACGCCAAGGAAATGGGCTTTACCGGCCGCGAGCCGCCGTTCTTCTTCATCAAGCCCGCCAGCGCGCTGCTGCCCGTGGAAGCCGGCGCCACCGCCGAGATGCCCTATCCCACCCTGACCAGCAACCTGCACCATGAGATCGAGCTGGTCGTGGCCATCGGCAAGGCCGGCAAGAACATTCGCGCCGCCGACGCCGCCGAGTACATCTACGGTTACGCCGTGGGCCTGGACATGACGCGGCGCGATCTGCAAAACGAAATGAAGAAGCAGGGCCGCCCCTGGTGCATTGGCAAGGCTTTCGAGCATTCCGCACCCATCGCCGCCATCACGCCCGCGGCCCAGGCCGGCGACGTGGCCAAGGCAGAAATTGCCCTGCAGGTCAACGGCACGGACCGCCAGCGCAGCCATGTCTCGCAGTTGATCTGGAACATCGCCGAGACCATTGAGCATCTGTCGGCCGCCTGGGAACTGCAGCCCGGCGACCTGATCATGACCGGCACGCCCGAAGGCGTGAGCGCCGTGGTGCGCGGCGATGTGCTCGAAGGCTCGGTCGCGGGCCTGACGCCTTTGTCCGTAAAGATTGTAAGCACCCCCTGAGCCGCTTACGCCGGACGGCCGGCCCCGGCTTCCCCCTCTCATCCTTCGATGGAGGGGGGCGCCCGGCTAGGGACGGCAGCCTCGCTGCGCGACGGCACTTGCTCTCTGCCCCCTTGCTGGGACACGCCAGTTTCACAGGCAGTGGTCGATGCGAACGTTGGAAAATGCGCCTGAGCGGCTTACGCCCTGGGCGGGGCCCCGCTTCGCACTCGCAGCACCTGGTTTTTTGCTTATAGTCGCAGGATGACGTTTCGCAGCCCCATCCAGTTTTGCCGCGCCTGCGGTACCGCCGTGGTCTACCGCATTCCTGACGACGGCGACACCCGAGAGCGCGCCGTCTGCCCCCAGTGCCACACCATCCACTATGAAAACCCGCTGAATGTCGTCGGCACCATCCCGGTGATGGACGACGGCCGCGTGCTGCTGTGCAAGCGCAACATCGAGCCGCGACGGGGCCTGTGGACGCTGCCCGCGGGCTTCATGGAGTTGGGTGAAACCACGGCCCAGGGCGCGCGCCGCGAAACCGACGAGGAAGCCGGCGCGGACATAGAAATGGGCCCGCTGTTCACGCTGATCAGCGTGCCGCGCGTAGGCCAGGTGCATTTGTTCTACCGCGCCCACCTGCGCGATGAAAAATGCTACCCCGGCCCCGAAACCATGGAAGTGCAGCTGTTCTCCGAGCAGGACATCCCCTGGGAAGAACTGGCCTTTCGCACCGTGAAGGAAACGCTGCAGCACTACTACGCCGACCGCGAACGCGGCAGCTTCGGCATGCACTGCATCGATCTGGTCTAGGGCCTATTCGCCCCCTGGCCCCCTGGCCTGCCACAGACTCCTGGCCCGGCTTTTGCTTCAGTTTGTAACAAACACCCCGGTGGATGCCGCAAGGTGTGCTGACAAAAGCAATTCCAACAGGCCACAGGAGATGCCATGCCAGGCGAACATGACGATGCAACGGACAGTTTCATTCCTTTCATGCGCAAAGTGGCGCGCTGCGAGGATTCGCTGCGTGAACTTCGGCTGATGTGGCGATTGATAGAGTCCTCGGCCAAGATGAACTGCCCCGACGAGGCGCTGAGCATCCTGCCGATGATGGCTGCCACGCGCGAAAGCTTCCAGCAGCTTGAAGCCGATCTGGTGCAGTCGCTGGTGGCCGAGTCGCTGGGCGAAGTGATGCGCGAAATCGGCACCCAGGCCAGGCATGTGATCGACATCCTGGTGCGCAACCTGTACGAGCGCACGGCCGACGTGGGCTTTCTGGCCACCGATGCGGCGCTGTGCCGGCTGGCCGCCGGGCTGGACCAGGACGCCGAGGCCGTGCGCGCGCGCCTGCGCCAGTACCGCAACAAGTACACGGTCTACGATGACATTCTGGTGCTGGATCTGCAGGGCCAGGTGCTGGCGCAGATCGATGAGGACAGGCCTCTGACCCACAGCCGCGATCCGCTGATCGCCCAGACGCTGCGCAGCCCGCGCCATGTGGAGACGTTCCGTGCCAGCGACCTGCGCCCGGGCAAGCGCCATGCGCTGCTGTATTCGCAGCGGCTGCTGCACCCGCTCACGGGAGAAACCGTGGGCGTGCTGTGCCTGAGCTTTGCCTTTGACGACGAGCTGCAGGGCATTTTCCACGCCCACGCGCCGCAGGACTGCCGCAGCCTGCGCCTGCTGGTCGACGCCCGGCAGCAG
>JAMNYN010000326.1 GCA_023622805.1 Pseudomonadota bacterium
CGGGTGATGCGGCGGCCTTCCTCGCCAAGGTATGAGCGCGCGCCCCCCGCAGAGATCATGCTCGCAGGCTCGAGCGGCCGAGGAGTGTCATGAGGTGGTCGGTGGACTTGGCTGCATCAATGACGGCAATCGCACTGCAAAGCAGTCATCACCCCCACCCAGGCAGGCGACTGCTTCGTGCCAACACCCGTCTTCCCAGCCACTTGCGCCACCAAGCCCACCATTGCGCAGCACCCAACCACCGAAGACCAGCCGCCGCCCGCCGCAAAAATCCCCCCGCTAGCCATCAATCCAGCCCATGCCTCCTCCCTGCGCTCACTCAACGCGCACAAGTCTGCTTCAAATCCAAGCTGAACTCACAGCGGTCGTTGAGGTTCTGGCTCCAGCGGTGCACATCCAAGCGGGCCGTGCAGCCCGCGTCTTCCAGAAGCGGCCTGGCGTTGGGCGCCTCGCACACCAGCACCGCGGAGTCGCGGTCTGCGCGAAGGACCTTGATGGTTCGTCCGGCAAAGGGTTTGAGCAGGGCGGGGTCATGTGCCGTGGCCGCCTGCAGCAGCTGGGTCTCGTCCAGGCCATCGGCGGAGCGCTGGTAGCGGACGGTCACGTCGACGGCCGCTGAAACCTTGGTCAACGACGAGGCCATGGCATTCATGTCGCGCTCGTTGATGGGCAGGGCGCAGCCACCGAGCAGCGCGACGGCCAGCATGCCGCCGTAGATGAAGTTGCGATTCATGCGTTGGCTCCCCAGAAGACGAGTTTTCCGGTCTGCACGCTGCGGCCGGTATCCAGATTCCAGTCCTCCAGGCTATCGAGCGCATCCGAGCGGCCCTGGATCAAGGCGTCATCCAGTCCCTTCCAGACCAGCAGTACGTTCGAGCGTGCGCGCGCGAACAGGGCGAGGTAGTCCATGGGGCCTTCCGGGGTCTGCAGGGCGTGGACAAAGCTGAAGTCGATGTCCTGCTCGCGGGGATAGGACAGATTCAAGCCCGCGCTGACGTGCCTGGAGAACGGAAACAGGTGATTCAAGCTGCCCATGGCGGCCAGAATGTCGCGGAAGCCGCAGTGCCAGGCGCTGGGCAAGGGCTGGCCGGAAACGCTGTCGGAGTAGGCGGCTTCGAGCATGGACAGCCACAGCTGCTGGATGGTCGGATCCATCTGGTCTTCGGCATCGGCGGCATGGCAGGCGGCGATACCGCTGGCCAGGTGGGCCGTGAGGCCCACATCGCCGACATTCATCACGCGCGGAAAAATGAAGGCGTCCTGGTGCATTTCGCAGCGGCGATGCTCACCCTTGTTGTCCTGATAGGGCCCGACGCGCAGCTCCACAACCGGGTGAATCGTCATGTCCGTGGCCATATGGGCGGCAAAGCCGAAAAGCCAGGCCGTCGCCTTGGGCTGCTGGTGGGCGGGCAGCTGAAAAACCTCGGCCACGCCGCAGCGCAGCAAGCTGGCGTTGCGCGTGTAGTGCATCGCATCGGCCCATTTGCTCTGGCCTCTCTTGAGCGTGAGATAGGGGTAGTCGGGGCTGACGGAGCCCAGTTCCACGTACTTCAGATAACGCCCCAGGCCGAGCAGCGTTTCCTCGCGCAGGCCCACGGTATCCGCCAGTTTTTGGGCGTCATTGACCATTGAGATATGGGCGTAGGCTCCTGGCATGCAAACTCCTGAATGTTTCCGACAGCGTCTGCGCCAGGACCTGGGCAATCGATGCTGCATCGTACTATGCAGCATGGGGATTCAGAGGCTGGGTTAACGCGGCTAGGCGGTACCGCCCATGGGCGCGCGGGCGCAGGAAATCAGCGCCGCGCGCGCGCCGGGCAAGCCTGCGACGCGATGCAGCTTGCCGGGGTCGTCCGGTGTCAGCGGCTCACTCGTGCGCCAGTGCGCATGTCGACGACCGAACCGTCGACCAGGCTGATCCGGTAGAGCTCGCGCGTCACGTTGCCGGCGAATGCCAGTTCGACGATGGACACTTCACGGAAGGTAGTGTCTATGCCGTTGGGCAGGACGCCGTTGAGCTGCTCGGCGAGCTGATTCATCGACGACTGCAGCGCAGGCGTGAACAGGGCCATGCTGTAGACCAGCGTGTTGTGCGGGTTGTGGGCGCGCAGTTCCTTGCCGTCCTGCATGACGTTGACGCCGCTCACGCCCATGGTCTTGACGAGTTCCCGACCGGGTTCGGCCATCTTGGCGTACACGGGGCCCGTCACGCGCGGCAGCGGTCCATCGCGCAGCGGCGCCATGGCCGCCGTGGCGCGGGTGTTGAACGCCATCATGTCTTCGAAGCCCTGGCCGCTTTTGACGATGCCCAGATCGAGCCACCAGGGGTGGCCCGCACCCTTGGCTGCCTCGGTCGTGTAGAAGGTCTTGAGTGTCA
>JAMNYN010000040.1 GCA_023622805.1 Pseudomonadota bacterium
GGTCTTGAGGTCAAAGCGCCATTCGTAGAGCAGGAAATCTCGCTGGCGCAGCTGGATCGTGCGCTCCAGGCGCTGTGCATCCAGCGCGCCGTCGTCCCGGGTGTGCATGCGGTAAGGCGTTCCCACCATGACGATTTCGTCGCCCTCTTCCCAGGCGTTGACCACATGCAGCATGTAGGTGGGTTGGGCTTCGAACCAGCGAATGTCCTCGGCACGGCCATGCCGGGGCAGCACGCCGAAGCGCGAAGGCTGGTCGGCATGAAAGCGCAGCTTGTAGCGCCCGTTCCTGAGTGCCTCGGGGTCGGGCCGCAGAGGAAAGTCATGCAGGATGGAATAGTTTTGCGTGATGGCCATGTCATGCGGCAGGCTGGGCCTGTCCATGGGTACATCGATGCGATGGCGCAGTTGCCGGTCGGGGCCGATCACGCCGTATTGCATGTACGGCGGCTGGGTGTCGTAGTCGAAAAACATCAGCTCGCCGGTGTGCTCGTCCGGGCGGGAATGCGCCGAAATCCGCGCGATGGCGCCGCCGTAGTCGGCCGGGCCCAAGGTCTGCAGAGTGACCGGGTCCACGGCGTAAGGCATGCCGCTGCGATACCACATGGTCAGCAGCCGGCCGGCGTGGTATTTCACATCGGTGTTCGACGTGTTCTTCAGCGGCTCCCGCGGGGTGTCGGCCCGGGGCGGCTCCTTGATGCCTTTCCACAGCGCATGACCGGCCTGCTGCTCCTCTTGCAGGCCGGCGGTGCGGATCCACTGGTTGCGGTAGGTCACCCGGCCCTGGTCGAACTGCACGGCGTGCAGCATGCCATCGCCGTCATAGGCGTGGTAGCGCCAATCCGGGGGATAGTGGGCGTTCGGACCATTGCGGACATACAGGCCATTCATGTCCGTCGGCACGGTGCCGATGACGCTCAGGTCGGTCCAGACACTTTCATCCGACACGGGCGCGTTGTTGCCATTCAAGGCCGCAATGGCATGCTCGGGCAGCTCGGTGGTGTTCATCTTGTCTCCTCACTGTGCTTCTGCAGGGAAGCTTGAAATCAGTGTAGGAGCGGCTTCTTCCAGGCCCGCTTAGAATTCCGATATGCCATATTCGGTATCGATATTCCAAATTCCATGAATACTACTGGTGACAGCCGCGTGCCCGCGGGCCTGGAAGAATTTGCCGGCGACAAGCAGTTCGCGACCACGCTGGCCCGGGGCCTGGAGTTGCTGCGCTGCTTCACGCCGGACAGGCCCATACTGGGCAACGGAGAGTTGGCGCAGATGCTGCAACTGCCCAAGGCCACGATCTCGCGCTTGACCTATACCTTGCTGTGCATGGGCTATCTCACGGGCACGGAGTTCTATGGCAAATACCAGCTCGGCGCCGCCACGCTGTCGGTCGGCTACCCGCTGCTGGCCCAGCTCACGCTCCGGCGCATTGCACGCCCCCTGATGATCTCGCTGGCCAATCTGCACCAGTGCACTGTATCCATAGGCATACGCGACCGCTTGTCCATGGTCTACATCGAAGTCATCCGCGCCTCCCACCAGCAGGTCTATGCGCACGACGTGGGCAGCACCCATCCCATCCTGGGCACGGCCCTGGGCCGCGCCTACCTCATGGGTTGCAGCGCTGCGGCGCGCGAAGCCCTGCTCAACCACATCCGGGTCAAGGACCCGGCGCAATGGAACGCCTACAGCGCCAAGGCGCAGGACAACCTCAAGGATTTCATACAGTTCGGCTGCTGCACCTCGGTCGGTGAAGTGCTGCCCGATGTACAAGCCGTTGCCGTGCCGCTGGGGCGGGTCAACAACGTCGATGTGGCGGCCATCAATTGCACCTTCCAGGGCCGGAGGCTGGACCTGCAATGGCTGCGCCACGAGATTGCGCCACAGCTGCAGGCATTGGCCCGCCAGCTCGGTTGATGGCCGAGCCCTGCCGGCCCCTGAACCGCAGCCCATGCCCTCCCTGAGTTGTAAGCAGGCTTGACCTCTTTTGATCCAAAAGTTATATTCAAACACTTCTTAACAGTCAATTGAATATATTGACAACTTCAATGTGATACGCGGACTGCCTTGCATCCGCCTTTGCATCGAAGTCTTGCGCAGGGTCCCACCCTGCGACCTGGCCGAACTCTACGGCCAGCCCCGCGTCGCGCCCGCCCCGCCCAGGCCCCCTGGCGACCGACAGGTCCTGCTTGCATAGTCTTCAAGACGGCACCTGTCCGGGCCGTCCCCCTTTGTCGCCCCTGTCTCTCGTAAAGGAAGAACGCCGCATGATGACCACCCGCCACTTTGCCCATACCCTGCTCGCCAGCGCCCTGTTGACGCTCGGAGTGTCCGCCCACGCCGCCAACCTGCCCGGCAAAGGCATCAAGGTGCTGCCGCT
>JAMNYN010000025.1 GCA_023622805.1 Pseudomonadota bacterium
TCGGTCGACCTTGGCAATGCCCTGGTCCCTGAACGAGGTCTGCACCATTTTCTGGGTCAGCGAATCCAGCGTGGCCGCGCTGTCCATGGTGGTGCAGCCCAGCACGACCAGGGCGGCGCTGACGGCGGCCGCGGTCTGCAAGGCGGAAAGGTGTTTCTTTTTCAGCATGGCTTGGTCTCCTTAGCGCTTGATGGCCGGCGCAGTCGACATGCCGCCCTTGCCGTTGACACCCATGAACACGCCCAGCGCCACGATCACATCGCTGGCATAGCCGGGATAGGGGAAGCGCTGCTGGCGGAAGCAATCGTTCAAGCGCCGCTGCATGCTCCACAGCTCGCCCGAAGACACGCGGTAGGCGGGCCAGGAGCCGAAGCCTTCGGCCGCGCCCGGGTTCTTGGTCAGATTGGGCAGGTCCTGCATGCGGATGCGCTTGCCGTCCGCGCCATGGCAGGAGGCGCAGGCAAAGTCATGCGGGCCGCCGCGCAGGTAGAACATGCGCTGGCCGGCGGCGTACATCTGCTTTTCCTGGGCATGGCCCTGGGGCACATCCAGCTTCATGCCCTTGGACTCTGCGGAAATCCAGGCCACCAGGCCTTCGATGTTCTTTTGCTCGTCCTTGCCGAACGGCGTGGCGGCGATCTTTTGCGCGTCCAGGCCTTGCAGGGTCTGCATGCAGGTCAACAGGCGGGACTCCAGATCCTGCACCTTGTTGGTATCGGCAAAGTAGCGCGGCAGCTCGACGAAAGCGCCCTTGACCACGCCCGGGCCCTTGCCTAGATCGCAGCGCTCCATGGAAGCCTTGTTCGGGCCGCGCTTGGTCTTCCACAGCTCCTCGCCCTTCATCTCGAACAGCTCCGCGGGATTGCCGTCCTGCAGCATTTCGCGGTACTCGGCAATGCCGTCCGCCGTGCTCTTTTGGGCCAGGGCCGCAGGCGCAATGCACAGGGCCAGCAGCACGGAAGCCGCCAATGGGGCGGCATGGGTCATTTTTCTCATGGGGGCGTCCTCTCTTTTTGTTCTTAAGCAGGGAGGCGGCGCGCAGGGGCCCCTGCGCGCCGGCAAACATCAGCCGGTGTCAGCTGACCGTTGCTTCGTCGGTGCGGGTTTCGCCCCGGTTGTCTTTCCAGCTCACGGACAGCTTGTCGCCGGCCTTGGCGCCCTTGACGGCGAACTGCAGGAAGGGGTTCTTGGAAACCGCAGGGCCCCATTCCGCCACCAGAATCTGCTTGCCGTTGAGGCTGGCGGTCACTTCCTGGATGAACCAGGCGGGAATGACCTTGCCCTCAGCGTCCTTGCGCTGGCCTGTTTCCATTTCGTGTGCCATCAGCACGCGTACCGTGGCTTTGTCACCGGCGGCCTGAGCCCGGATGCGCATTGGATCTGCCATGTCTTTCTCCTTGTTCTTTATAGGGGGCGCCTGCGGGGGTCAGCCGCCGCAACCGCCCAGGGTCACTTTGACTTCCTTCTTGGCGAAGAAGGCCTTGCCGTCGTTGGTCAGCGCCACGGCGTACACATCCGAGGACTGACCGAGCTTGGCGCGGGTCATGAAGTTGGCGTCCAGCGCCTCGTTGGTTAGAAAAGACGCCACCAGGGTGTTGGGGTTCTTTTCGACCAGGATCAGCATCTGCTTGACGTTGGGCAGCGTGGTGGCGGCGCCCAGCGGCACGACAGCGCCGTTTTCGGCGATATCGGGAGCGGTGAGCGTCACGTCCTTGCTCTCGACGGGGGCGGCAGCGCCCAGGGCCTTCATCACGTCGGCCACGGTCTTGGCATCGAAGGCCGACTTGTTATAGGCCGCCAGCGCCGCTTGCGGCACCAGTCCCGCGGCCATCAGCAAACCAAAGACGGCTGCGCTGTTCTTGAGTGCATCTCTGCGTTTCATCTTCTGTCTCCTTGAAATGGATGGATCGTCGGCGCACTGCGCCTGTCCGTTATGGCTTGGCAGTACCGGCCAGCCAATGGGCGATGATTTTTGCGTCATCGTCGCTCAGCTGGGCCTGTGGCGGCATGGGGATGGACCCCCATACACCGGTGCTGCCCGCCTTGATCTTGCCCAGCAGATAGTCGGTCTGGCCGCTGTGTTTCTTGGCAATGTCGCTGAACGCCGGGCCGACGATTTTCTGCTGCATGCCGTGGCAGGCGATACAGGCGTTCTTCTCCAGCAGTGCCGTGGGCACCACGCTGGTCGTTGCCGCCGGCTTGGCCTTCTTGCTCGCGCCGCCATCGGTTTCGATGCCGTGCTGCGCACCCACGGGGCGGTTTTGCTGCGCCAGATTGCCGTGGTTGTTGCTGGCATGGTCGGGCAGGGCCGAGCGCACCTTGGGGGCCGGAGCGCAGTTGCTCATGCAGGCCTTGGCCTGGACATCGGGCTTGGCCTTGGCTGCGAACTCCTTGCCCGGCCACAGCGCGTGGTCGGTGGTCATGCCGTTGCGGTTGGGCAGCTTGGCCTGCACCTGGGCGATGTTCTTGTCGCTGAGCGTGAAGTCCTCGGGCACGATTTCGCCCAGGTTCAGCAGATAGGCCGTGACGGCATAGACCTCTTCGGTCGACAAGGTCTTGGGTGCGTTCCAGGGCATGGCGCGGTTGATGTAGTCCCACAGCGTGGACACCGTCGCCACCTTCATCAGCGTGGTGCGGCCGGGAAAGGCCGGGTCCTTCAAGCGGGCCGCATGGCCGGACTTGATGTCCTCGGCCGTGGTGCCGCCCACCAGCGGGCTGAAGACTTCGTTCGCTTCGCCGAACACGCCGTGGCAGGAAGCGCACTTGGACTCCCAGACCTGCATGCCTTTTTGCACGCTGCCCGAGCCTTCGGGCAGGCCCTTGAAGTCCGGGCGCACGTCGATGTCCCAGGCCTTGACTTCCTTGGGCGTGGCGTCGCGGCCTATGCCGGGAAAACGCTCGGGGCCCTGGGCGGCTGCGCTCAGGGACAGGGCGGCAAGAACGGCAGTCGCCGCCCAGCCGCTCAGATGGCGGCGAAAATTACGCGAGTTGGACATTGGCCACCTCCCCATTGGTGCGCACGGCCCACGACTGGATTGAATTGTTGTGATAAATCGAGCGGCTGCCGCGCACGGCGCGCAGCTGCTGGTTGCTGGGCTGTACATAGCCGGTTTCGTCCATGGCGCGACTCTGGATAATGCATTCCTCGCCGTTCCAGACCCAGTCCAGGTTGAAGCGCGTCAGGCACTTGTCCATGACCGGGCCTTGCAGCTGCGCGGTGCGCCAGTTGCGCCCGCCGTCCACGCTGACATCGACGCGCTTGACCTTGCCGCGGCCCGACCAGGCCAGGCCGCTGATGCTGTAGAAACCCTTGTCCAGCAGCATCTGGCCGCCCGAGGGCGTGGTCACCACGCTCTTGCATTCCTGGATGCTGCTGTACTGGCGGTGCTGGCCGTCGGGCATCAAGTCCACGTAGTGGATGGCTTCGTCCTTGGCGGCATAAGGCATGTCGCCGACTTCGATGCGGCGCAGGTATTTGACCCAGCTCACGCCTTGCACGCCGGGCACCACCAGGCGCAGCGGATAGCCTTGCTCGGGGCGCAGCATTTCGCCGTTCTGGCCATAGGCCACCAGCACTTCGCCCGAAGTGATCAGCTCCATGGGAATGGTGCGCGTCATCGACGAGCCGTCCGCGCCTTCGGCGAGGATGAACTTGCCTTTTTTCAGATCGGCGCCGGCCATCTCCAGCAGGCGGATCAGGGGCACGCCCGTGAATTCGCTGCACGACAGCATGCCGTGCGTGTACTGCACCGTGGGCACGGCCACATTGCCCCATTCCATGCCGGTGTTGGCGCCGCACTCGATGAAGTGAAAGCGCGAGACCGAAGGCAGGCGCATGATTTCGTCCATGGTGAAGACCTTGGGGTTCTTCACCATGCCATTGACCATCAGCCGGTGCTTGGACGGATCGATGTCCCACCAGCCCTGGTGGTGGCGCTCGAAATGCAGGCCGCTGGGCGTGACGATGCCGAACAGCGACTGCAGCGGCGCGAACGACACCGAGGCCTGCTTGGTCTGCGTCAGGCCCGGGCTTTGGCGGCGCTGCACATTGGCTTCGTATTGCGAGGGCTTGCCGTAGCCGTCGGTGGCCACGGCCTGGCCCAGGCCCTTGCTGTGCGCGGGCAGTTCCAGGATGTTCGGGTCGCCGTCGCCGACGGCCGCGCCTTGCGCATAGCTGGCGGCTGCAGCCGTGCCGGCGGCCGCGGCCGCAAACGCATTGCGGATGAAGTCGCGCCGCCCGGCCTTGGCCTCGGCAAACACCGTGCCCACCGCTTGCGGCGACACAAAATTCTCAGGCGCCTTGCGCACCTTGCCCATCAGGTGATCGAACATGAGCTTCCTTTCCACGCGCGGACTGTATGGAGTCGCATACCGCTGTCAGCCATGTTCACTTGGACCCCGCGAGAATCCAGGCGGCCAGGGTGCTGGCATCGGCCTCGCTGAGCGCAGCCTGGGCCGGCATGGGGATGGGACCCCATTTGCCCGAACCGCCGGCCTTGATGTTCTTGGCGATCTGGGCCTGGGCGTCGGCCTGACCCGCGTATTTCTTGGCGATGTCCTGAAACGCCGGGCCCACCAGTTTCTTGTCCACCGCATGGCAAGCCTGGCAGGCATTCTTTTGCGCCAAGGCCTGATTCGCTGACGCGATGCCAGGCACCACCACGGCGGTCGCCACCGTCAAACACCCCAGCCACAATTTCCAAGTCATCACCGCAGTCCCCTTATATCTTTATATAAGCATATTGTTATGTATGAGTTTCCAACAAACACGACGCTTTGGGACGTGGCGATTACCCTCGTTATTCCAAATGGGGATAGCGATCAGCCGCGGCGCAGGGCGGCTCGGGCCTGCTCCATGCGCTGGTCCAGATAGGCGCCATAAAAATCAGGGATATAGCTGCCCGCCAGGCGCTCGGCGACTTCCTTGTGGCCCGGGCCGTAGAACAGCACCGTGGGCGCGACTTCGATGCCCAGCTGCCGCACCAGGGCGCCGTGGGCGACTGGCGTGCCGCTCCAGTCGCGCAGCAGGCCGTCGGACAGGAAATGGATTTGCGTGACGAACGCTCCGGCCCGTTGCAGCGGCAGCAGGTAGTGCTCTCTGGCGATCTTGCAGTACGGGCAGCCGCGCAGCGTGGCCAGCACTACCAGCGGTTCCTTGCGGGCCAGGGCCGCGGCCAGATCGCGCGGCAGGTCGTTGCTGCTGGGCAGCAGGCGCTCGGAGGCATCGGGTGCGACCGGCGTAGGTGCGACCGGCGTAGGTGCGACCGGCGTAGGTGCGACCGGCGTAGGTGCAGCCGGCGTCGGCAGGGCCAGGGCGGGCAGGGCGCCCAGCGCCGTGGCTTTCAGCCAGCGTCGGCGCGAGGTCAGGAAATCGTTCACGGCTTTTCCTGTTCCATCAGCAGATAGGTGTTGTAGGCGTTCATGCGAGTGGCCGCTTTGAACAGCGGGTAGCCGGCAAAGCGCGACCAGTCTGTGGCCTGGTAGGCCTCCTCGAACGGGTCGAGGTTGGCCGCGGCCTGGCCCATGGATTTGCGCAGATAGACCAGGTAGTCGCGGGTGAGCTGCATGTCCTCCTGGGGGGCGGTGGACGCGGGCCCATGGCCTGGCACCATGACTTTCACCGGCAGCTTCAGCAGGGCGTCGAGCGCGGCAATCCAGTGGCGGCTGTCGGCCTGGCCCACATAGGGAATGCGGTTGCGAAACACCACATCGCCGATGAACAGCACGCCGTTGCCGGGCAGGAACACCGCCGTGTCTTCGGCCGTGTGCGCCGGGCCCATGTGCTGCAGCACGAAGTCCACGCCGCCGATCTTCAGCGCGGTGGTATCGCCCGAGACCCATTGGCCCGCGGCCACCATGCGGGTGGCGTCGTCGATCCAGGGCGCCAGCTCCTGGCGCGAAGCTTCCAGGCGCAGCCGTGCGGTGTCCGACTGCAGGTATTCCTTGGCCAGCGCATTGCCGACGATGCGGGCGCCCAGGGCCTCGAACACCTGCAGGCCGTAGATGTGGTCGGCGTGGTAGTGCGTGACCAGCACATGGCTGATGGGCTTGGGCGTGACGGTCTTGATCAGGTTGACCAGCTCCTGGGCCAGCGCGGGCGAGCCCAGGGCGTCGATCACCACCACGCTGTTGTCGGTGATGACAAAGCCGGCATTGGAGATGAAGTTCTGGTTGGCCGACGAGCCCAGGGCCGACAGGCCTTGCACGTAATAGGCATTGCCGGCCACTTGCTCGAGTTGCATGGGCATGGTGGCGGCTTGCGTGGTCTGGGCCTTGCCCGGCGCCGGCGTCTCGTGTGCCAGCACCGGCCCGGCGGCCATCGCCGCGGTCAGGGTCCACAATGCCAAGCGTGCTTTCGCCTTCGTATTTCTTGCCATCAATCTTGTCTCCACTGCAGGGCCTATGCCTGTCGCTGCGGTGGCGTAACTGGCACTTGCCCTATTTTTTTGTTGGGGTGTGGAGCTAATATAAGCCAGTAGCGATATTTAGAACATGCCATCATTCCCTGATGCACTGCCGCTCACAAGGAGACTTCCCATGAAAAAAGCCCTCATTGCAATCGCGTTCGCGCTCACCTCGGTGGTTGCCGCGGCACAAGACATCGTCAAGGTGGTCTACCACGTCAACACCGGCGTGGAGACCGCTGCCGCGATCTTGAACAACATCACCAACGAGCTCAAGGCCTCGCCCACGGACAAGATCGTGGTGGTCACGCACGGCCCCGGCATTGATTTCCTGATCAGCGATGCCAAGGACAGCAAGGGCCGTGAGTTCAGCGGGCAGGTGAGCGACCTGGCCTCGCGCGGCGTGGATTTCCGGGTCTGCAACAACACCCTGGAAACGCGCAAGATCGATCCGGCGAAGCTGCTGATGGAGACCAAGATCGTGCCCTCGGGCGTGGCCGAAGTGGCGCGCCTGCAAGCCAAGGAAGGCTTTGTGTATCTCAAGCCTTGACGGGTTTTTTCCCGGTAAGCCCATGCCCCGCGAACTGCGGGGCATTTTTTTTGGCCAACGCGAGCCGACTCCTCCCGGGCCCGCCAGCGGGCGCTGAGCGCGCGCCTGCCTTCATGCCGGCGGTGGGGCGCAAGACTCTCCCAGCACCAGGTCCAGGGGCAAGCTGATGCAGCGCCCCGGCCCGCGGTGGCCGCCCACGCGCTCCAGTATCAGTTGGGTGGCGTTGCGGGACATCTGCTCGAAGTTGAAGCGCAGCGTGGTCAAAGGCAGCTCGGCCAGCGCGAACACGTCTTCCGTGCCTATGCCTATGACCGAGAAGTCGCTGGGAATGCGCAAGCCGGCCCGGCGCACGGCGCGCAGCGCGCCGGACAGGATGTGCGTGCCCAGGGCCACCAGGGCCGTGGGCGGGTCGGGCAGGCGCAGCATCTCGGCCATCTGGTCCGTGGGCGACTCGACCGCGGACTTGAGCAGGCAGGTCAGCTGCCGGTCCGGCGCTATGCCGCGCTGTACCAGGGCATCCTGCCAACCCAGCAGTTTTTCGCGCCCGGAGCGCACGCCTTCGTGCGGCCCGAACAGCGCGATGCGGCGGTGGCCCAGCGCGCACAGGTAGTCGACGGCCTGGCGCACGCCCGTGCGATGGTCCAGAAGAACGGTGTCGCAGTCGTACTCGATATCCCTGTCCATCACCACCAGCGGCAGCGCAAAGTGCGCATAGGGGTCACGCGCGCGCGCCACGCCTTCGCGCGCGGTATAGGCGATCAGCCCCTCGAGCTGACGGCTCTCGTAGAGCGTGAGCAGCTCCTGTTCGCGCAGGGGATCGTCGTAGGTGCTGGCGACCAGCAAGGAAAAGCCCGCTGCGTGCAGGTGGCGCTCGGCTGCCGCGAAGAAGGCGGCCAGAAACGGGTTGGCCATGTTCGAGACCAGCAAACCGATGGCCTTGCTGCGACCGGTGCGCAGGTGCTTGGCATTGAAGTTGGGGGTGTAACCCGTCTCGCGCACGGCCCGCTGGACGCGTTCGCGCACTTCTTCACTCACGTAGCCGGAGCGGTTGAGCGCGCGCGAGACGGTGGCGATGGAGACGCCGGCAGCCGCCGCCACATCGCGCACGGAAGGCAGTTTTTCCATGGTATTCACTTATGTAAACGTTACATGGATTGTGCCGAAAAAAACGCCGCTATACATTGAATGCGTTATGGAAACGTTTACCTATTCGGTCATCGCCAGCCCTGCCGATTCTCAATCACTCCGACCCACCGCAAGTCGAGGAAACCACATGACTGCTGACGATTTCAAGGGCCTGCCCGTCCAGGGCGCCGCGCGCATCCATCAAGGCGCCACCATGGGGCAGATCTACAACGCGGCGCTGCGCGCCCGCCCGGACGTGCCGGCGATCGTGGATGACAGGATTTCACTGAGCTATGCGGCGCTGGCGCAATGGAGCGCACGCATCGCCCGCTTGTATGGCGCGCGCGGCATGGGGCGCGCCGATACGGTGGCTTTTCTGGTCGGCAACCGCGCCGATGCCGTGGCCGCCATGATTGCCGCGCAGTTGGCCGGGCTGCGCAGCGTATCGCTGCACCCCATGGCCTCGGAGGCAGACCATGTGTTCGTGCTGCAGGAGGCCCAGGCCAAGCTGCTGGTGGTCGACAACGCCGCATTCGGAGAGCGCGCCCGCACCCTGGCGCAGGCCTGCGGCGTGCAGCTGCTGCCGCTGGACGAAGGCGAATTCGGCCCGTCCTTGATGAGCGCGGCCGCGGCCATGGATGGCAGCGAATTGGTGGTGGGCGACGACCCGACCGAGGTCATCAAGCTCGGCTTTACCGGCGGCACGACCGGTCGCTCCAAGGGGATTTTGCACACCCATCGCACTTCCGTGACGATGCTGCAGTACGCCCTGGCCACCTACGAATGGCCGCAGCGCATCCGCTATCTGGTGACGACGCCCATTTCCCATGCGGCCAGCGCGATGATTCTGCCGACGCTGATACGCCAGGGAACGGTCTACCTGTGCAACAAGTTCAGCCCGGCCGATTTCCTGCGCCGCGTGGCGCGCGATCGCATCAACCTGGCGTTTCTGGTGCCGACGCAGATCTACGGACTGCTCGATTGCGCCGAGCTCGATGCGGCCGACGTCTCCAGCCTGGAGTTGGTGCTGTATGGCGCCGCGCCCATCGCACAGGTGCGGCTGGCCGATGCATTGCGCCGCATAGGGCCGGTCTTCGGCCAGCTCTACGGCCAGGCCGAGGCACCGATGTGCATCACTTATCTGAGCCGCGCCGACCACGACCTGGCGCATCCCGAGCGCCTGCGCTCCTGCGGCCGGGTCATCTTCGGCAATCAGGTACGGCTGCTGGACAAGGACCTGCAGGAAGTCGCTCCCGGCGAGGTGGGCGAGCTGTGCGTGCGCGGCCCGCTGGTGATGGAAGGCTATCTGAACCGGCCCGAGGAGAACGAAAAGGTCTTCGCGGGCGGCTGGCTGCATACCGGTGACATGGCCCGCATGGACAGCGAGGGTTATCTGTATTTGGTCGATCGCGCCAAGGACATGATTATCAGCGGCGGCTTCAATGTTTATCCCAGTGAAGTGGAAAACTGTCTGGCCCAGCACCCTGCGGTGGCATTGTCCGCCGTGATTGGTATTCCCGATCCCAAATGGGGTGAGGCGGTCGTGGCGGTGGTCGTGACCCAGCCAGGCGCCAGCGTCAAACAGGAAGAAATCATGGCGTATGTGGTGCGCGAAAAAGGGGTGGTGAACGCGCCGAAACAGGTGTTCTTTGTCACGGATCTGCCGCTGACGGCCTTGGGGAAAATCGACAGAAAAACCCTTAGAGGCCAGTACTGGAGTGATCAGTCGCGCCAGATTGCATGAGCGCTGGCCGCGTATCGCGCTGCATTTTCCCTGCGTATCAATTTTTCTGGAGGTAAAGCCCATGTTCCAACGTTCTGCATTCCTGATGGCCAAGGCGTCTATGGTCGTCTGTGTCGGCGCCCTGGCGCTGACGAGTTTTTCCGCTCAAGCCCAAGACGCTTATCCGACCAGGCCGGTGACGTTTGTCGTGCCGTTTGCCTCTGGCAACGTGGTGGATCTGACGGCGCGCAGCTTTGCAAAGCAAATGGGTGATGCCCTGGGACAAGCGCTGGTCGTCGAAAACAAACCCGGTGCTTATGCCAGCATAGGAACGACCTTGGTGGCGCGGGCCAAGCCCGATGGCTACACCATGATGATAGGCACGAATGTGACGCATTCGATGAACCCGCAGATCATGAAATCCATTCGCTATGACCCCATCAAGGATTTTGAAGCGGTGGCGGTGCTGGGCGTCAACGGAAATGTGCTGCTGGTGAATAAGAATTCTCCATTCAATACCTTTGCCGACTTCATCAAATACGGCAAGGAGCATCCAGGAAAACTCAATCATGCGGCGAGTATTGGCAGCTCCGCGCATCTGGCGGCTGAATTGCTCAAGCAGGAAGTCAAGGGCCTGGATTACAACCTGATTCCCTACAACAGCGGGGCCCTCGAGGCGATATTGGGCGGTCATGTGGATTTCGTGATTACCAATATAGGCACGGCCATCGGGCAAATCCAGGCCGGCAAGGTCAAGGTATTGGCGGTCACCACCAAGGAGCGGTTTGCGCGCTTGCCGAATGTGCCGACGGTCTCCGAGTCCGGTGTGCCGGGTTTCGAGGTGCTGGGCTGGATGGGCGTGTTCATGCCCAAGGGAACGCCGGCGTCTGTCGTCAAGCGCATCAACGAAGAAATCAACAAGGCCCAGAAGAACCCGGAATTGCGCAAGACCATGGACGGCGCGGAAGTCATTCTCCTGGAGCGGACGCCGGAACAGACCGCCGCCTATGTGAAGGAAGAATACGAGCGCTGGGGCAAGGTCATCCGCGCGGCCAATATCAAGGTGGACTGAGGATTGGCGATGACGAATTCAGCCTCTGTCTACGTCTGCGGGATTCACGAACACCCGACCCGCCACGCGCCCGACAAGTCCACGGCCCAACTGCACGCCGAGTGCGCGCTTGCGGCGCTGGCCGACGCGGGCCTGTCGCTCTCGGACGTGGATGGCTATTTCTGCGCCGGTGACGCTCCGGGCGGAGCACCCATCTGGATGACGGACTATCTCAACCTGCGGCTGAGCTGGATGGAGGGGACCGATCTGGGCGGGTGCTCGTACATTGCCCATGTGGGCCACGCCGCCGCCGCCATCCTGGCAGGGAAATGCTCGGTGGCGCTGATCACCATGGCCGGGCGGCCGCGCAGCATGGGCCCGTCGATCAGCCTCAAGCCGCGCACCATGAGCCCGGAGCGGCCCGAGGCCGCCTGGGATGGCCCGCACCAGTCGACCATGGCCACCTTGTTCGGCATGATGGCTCAGCGCCACATGCACGAGTGGGGCACGACTTCGGCGCAGCTCGCGGCCGTCAAGGTCGCGGCCGCCCACCACGCGCAATACAACCCCCATGCCTTGCTGCGCAAACCGGTGTCGGTGGAGGACGTGCTGGCTTCGGGCGTGATCGCCGATCCGCTGCACAAGATGGATATGTGCGTGGTCACCGACGGCGGCGGCGCGGTGGTGCTGACCAATGC
>JAMNYN010000203.1 GCA_023622805.1 Pseudomonadota bacterium
TAATGGTCCCATGGTCTGTCCTAGTTTGTTGCGGTCGCCACGTGGTAGAGGCCGCGGCCGCTGCACAGCAGCCGCCCCGCGCTGTCGAATACTTCGGCCCTGGCAATCGCGTTCGTGCGCCCCAGATGGACCAGGCTGGCCACGACGCGCAGATCGCCAGGCAGCGCCGCCCGGTGGTAGTCGATATGCAGGTCCACCGTGGGCACCGGCAGGCCTATGCGTGCCGCCACGGCATAATCCCCCGCGCCGTCGATGAGCGTGGCCAGGATCCCGCCGTGGGTGGTCTGGCGCTGGGGATTGGAGATCAGCTCTTCACGCCAGCGCATGGTCAGGACCACGGCGTGCTCGTCCACCGATTCCACGGCCATGCCCAGCCAGCGGTTGAGTGGCGACCGGTCGACGATGGACTGCAGCTGGCTGCGTGTCAGCGTGGTCATCAGTCCACCTTCACGCCGTACTGCTTGCCAATCGCCGACCAGCGGCTCAGCTCAGAACGCATGAAGCGCGCGTACTGCTCGGAGGAGGCGTAGCGCACTTCGGCACCATTCGCGGCGAACTTCGCCTGCAGATCCGGGGTGTCGAGCGCGGCGCGCAGCGCCTGGTTCAAGCGCTGGACCACGGCCGCAGGCGTACCGGCCGGCGCCAGCAGGCCGGACCAGGCGCCGGCTTCGAAGCCCTTGGAGACGGTCTCATCCACGGTGGGCACATCGGGCAGGAAAGCCAGTCGCTTCGGGCTGGCCACGGCCAAGGCGCGGATGCGACCGGATTGGATAGCAGGCAGCACCCCTGCGCTGGTGCCCATGTAGAGCGCCACCTGACCGCCCATCAGGTCGGTGAGCGCCGGCGCTTCGCCCCGGTAAGGGATATGCGTGCCCTTGACGCCGACGGCCTGCTCGAACAGCAGCATGGAGAAATGCGTGATGTTGCCGCTGCCCGCCGAAGCGTAGTCAAGGCGCCCGGGTGCGGACTTCATGTTCTGCACCAGCGCTTGCACGTTCTGCACCGGCAGCTGCGGATTGGCGACCAGGACGATGGGCATGTTCGCCGACATGCCCACGGGAGTGAAGTCCTTGAGCACGTCGTAACCCAGCCGCGCATACAGGCCAGGACTCAGGACGATGGACGAGGTGTTGTAGAGCAGCGTATAGCCATCGGGCAGGGCCTTGGCCACCAGCTCCGCGCCCAGGTTGCCGTTGGCGCCGGGCCGGTTGTCCACCACCACGGCAACGCCCAGTGCCTCTGTCATCTTCTGCGCCAGTGCGCGGGCGATGACGTCGGTGCCGCCGCCGGCGGAAAAACCCAGCACCACCCGGATGGGACGCTGGGGAAACGCTTCCTGCGCCGCAGAAGCGCCTAGCGTCGCAGCGCCCGTCGACAGGGCCGTCAGGGCCGCGCGCAGCAATGTCCGCTTTTTCATATTCAGCCCGCCATCGTCAGGCCGCCGGACACCGACAGCACCTGGCCGGTGATGAAGGCCGCATCGTCGGACGCCAGAAAGCACACCGCGCCGACCACATCGCCCGGCTGGCCCAGGCGGCCGAAGGGAATGGCCTTGGCCAGTGCGCCGCGCAGCTTGTCGCCGCTTTCGCCTTCGCCGGCGAAGTCGCGGAACAGCGCCGTATCGGTGGGGCCGGGGCAGACCACGTTGACATTGATCTTCTTGCGCGCCAGCTCCCGGGCCAGCGTCTTGCTGAAGGCGATCACGCCACCCTTGCAGGCCGAATAGACGGACTCGCCCGACGAGCCCACGCGCCCGGCATCGGAAGCGATGTTCACCACCCGGCCCGTACCGCGCTCCGCCATGCGCTGGACCACGCAGTGGTGCAGGTTGAGCGGTCCTTCGAGGTTGATGGCGATGATCTTGCGCCACAGTTCGGGCGTGGTGTCGAGAAAGCGCGCCGCATGGTCCCAGCCGGCGTTGTTGACCAGCACGTCGATCGGGCCCAGAGCACTCTCCACCGCGGCCGTGGCCGCTTGCACCGCCGCGTAGTCGCTGATGTCCGCGGCCACGCCCAGGGCCTGGCCACCCGCAGCGCGCAGGCTGGCGGCCACGTCCTCGGCCGCCGCCGCGTTCAGGTCCAGCACCGCGACCAGGGCGCCCTCTTGTGCGAACCGTTGGCAGATGGCCGCGCCGATGCCGCCGCCGCCGCCCGTGACCAGCACCACTTTGTTCTTCAGTCCGTTCATTCTCGTCTCCTTGCGGGCGGGCTCAGGCCGCAATGCTGCGGCACTTGATCATGCGCAGCGGGGTGTAAGTCATCAGCACGGTGCCGTCTTGTTTGACCACGCGGTTGCGGGTGCGCACCAGGCCGCGGCCGGGACGGCTGCTCGACAGACGCGCTTCTATGACTTCGCACTCCACATGCAAGGTGTC
>JAMNYN010000258.1 GCA_023622805.1 Pseudomonadota bacterium
CCAACTGCTGGCGCTGTCGCGTGCCGATGCGCGCCAGGCCGAAGTGCAGCCCTTGCAGCGGGTGGACCTCAAGGATCTCAGCGAGAGCTTGCTGGAGATATTTTTCGAGCAGGCTTCGGCCAAGGGCATAGACTTCGGCCTGGAAGTCGCGCCGGCCAGCGTCTGGGGCCATGCCTGGCTGCTGCGCGAGCTGTGGAGCAATCTGGTGGACAACGCGCTCAAGTACACCCCGGAGGGCGGGCGTGTGACGCTGCGCTGCGGAGTGGGGGAGGGCGGGGCGTTTCTCGAAGTGGAAGACGATGGCCCGGGCGTGCCCGAAGCCGAGCGGGACCGCATATTGCAGCGGTTTTACCGCGTGCCCGGAGCCAGCGGCGAAGGCTCTGGCCTGGGTTTGTCGATTGCCGATGAGATTGCCCAGTTGCACCAGGCACGGCTGGTGCTGGGAGAAGGCAGTGGTGGCGCGGGCCTGCGGGTGGTGCTGTCGTTTCCGCCCGAGCCGAGCGTTCGTGCGGGGCAGAAAGTGTAAATAACCTCCAGGGGGAAAACAGTAGGACAGGATGGCGGGTGGCTGTGAGAGAATTATTTACAAATTCCTGATTGCCTATGTCCGAGTCTGAAGTCTTGTCCCCCCCTTCCGTATCTGCTGACGGCGTCGGCGCCAGCGATGTTTCCTTCGCTGCAGCCACGCCGGTAGCCCGTAAACGCCCCAAGCCGGGCGAGCGGCGCGAGCAGATTCTGCAAGCGCTGGCCGCCATGCTGGAGAAGCCGGGGGCCGAACGCATCACCACCGCCTCTCTGGCCGCGCACCTGCAGGTGAGCGAGGCTGCGCTGTACCGCCACTTCGCCAGCAAGGCGCAAATGTTCGAAGGCCTGATCGACTTTGTCGAGCAGTCGGTCTTCACCCTGGTGCAGCAAATCGTCGGCCGGGAGATTCCCGATCCGGACCAGCCGCCGGCCGATGGCGCGCGCCAGGCCGCGCGGGTGATCGCCTTGCTGCTGCAGTTTGGCGAGCGCAACCCGGGCATGGCGCGGGTGATGGTGGGCGACGCTCTGGTGTTCGAGCATGAACGCCTGCAGCAGCGCATGAACCAGTTCTTCGAACGCATTGAATCCACGCTGCGCCAATGCCTGCGCCCGGCTGCCGATGCGCGCGGCTCGGCCACGCCGTCGGTCGATGCGCAGGTCGCGGCCAGCGTGCTGACGTCGTTTGCGCAGGGACGGCTGCAGCGGTTTTGCCGCTCGGGCTTTCGCCGCCTGCCCACCGAGTACCTGGAAGAGAGCCTGGCGCTGATGCTGTAAAAAAGCCCCCTGAACGGCTTGCACCGCTTCCCCCTTGCTGGGCCGCGCCAGTTTCTTCGGCATTGGGCTGTTGCGCGGTCAGCCCAACTGGCAGTTGGCGCGCACGCTTTGCAGGTAGATGTCGGAGCCCTGGTTCTTGCCTTTGTCTTCCCAGGTCAGCAGGGTCTGGCCCGAGGGCGAGACCCTGACGCTCAGGCGTGACTTGTCCGAAGGCCGCGTGGATACGGCAAACTGCGGGCACAGCGCGGCACCCGTGGCGTCGAGCTTCACGGCCTGGATGCTGTCCTGGCCTGTGGCCTCGACCTGGACCCAGAAGACCAGCGTGCCATCCGCGACGGCGACGCTGCGCACGTTGGAGGGCTGCTGTTCCCCGAGCGTGAGAATAGGCAGGCCTGTTTCCCCCCATTGGCGCGCGCCGCGTGCATCGAGCTTTTGCGCATACACGCCGCGCTGGAACTGCTTCTCGGCGCTGTCGAGCTCGGTCCACAGCAGCGTGATTTCGCCCGTGCTGGGCTGATAGGAGACCGACGGGTCCGTGCGTGCCTGCTGCGGGTGGGTGGATACGGCCACGCCGTTGTGCGCAAAGGCCTGGCTGCCGTTGGCCTGGATATGCTGCGCATAGACCTGCATTTTCGGCGCGATGCTGTACCAGGCGAATACCGCGCCGCCGCGGCCGTCCAGCGCGAAACGTGGGAAATTGCCCTGCTGCAGGGAGCCGCCATCGAAGACCTTGACATGGTTCGGCCCCCACAGCAGCTGCCCGCTGGCGGAGATCTTGTTGGCGTAGAGGTGTTTCGCGCCTGAAAACCCACGGCTGCGCACGAAGGACACGATCACGCTGCCGTCATCGGTGGCCTGCAGGTCGGCCAGGGTGTAGGCGTAATTGGGTTCGGTGAGCAAGAAATCCAGCGCGGCGCCCGAGGTCGTTTTCCACACGGGTTGGCCCTGGGGGTCGAGCTTGCGCAGGTGCACGGTGTTTTCCGTATCCGCACTCCAGCCGACGACCGCATGCCCATCGGGCAGCAGGGCCACATGCGGCGCGTGGCCTGAGGGCGCGGTGAAGGTTTTCCACAGTGCATGGCCGCTGGTGCTGATCTTGGTGGCGGCAATGGCACGCGCCGGTGCGCTGGTGCTGTCGTCTTGGAAGCTCAGCAGGGCATGGCCTTGTGCGTCGCTCGCCAGGCCGTAGTCCTCGGTCCAGCCGACGCCGAGCTTGGCCACCTGGACGCCCTGGTGCGCAAACTGTTCCCTGCCATCCGGGCCCAGGCGCTGCAGGTAGACGTCATAGCCGTGGGGCGCGGCGCTTTGCGGGTGGAGGGCGAACCAGCTGAGCCACCAATGGCCGTCGGTGGCGGCGGCAAGCAGCGGCTGCACCTGCGCGGCACCGGGGACGTTGGCGATGGCGTTGTTTTTCTGCGGGTCGGTGCTCCATTGGCCCCAGGCGCTGGCAGACAGCCACAGCGCCAAAGAAGCGGTCACCCAGTGAAGAGGTCGTGTCATGGTCATTCCTTTCATGCCCATAGCAGCGGGGCAAAAATATTTCAGCATGCTCCTGGTTGGGCACAGGCCTTTGTCCCTGCCGCTGCGGTCGGCATCTGCTGGCGGCAGGCGCTGGACTAGGTGTTTTCCCGTGTGGTGGATTGAGGTCGCGGAGTTTTGACGCAAAATAGAACGAACGTTCGTTTTATTTGATTGCCATGTCTTCTTCTTTCGCCCCGCTGGACAGCCAGCCCTCCGCTCGCAGTATTGGTCGGGGGCTGCACAAGGGGCAGCAAACCAAGGCCCATATCCTGGATGCGGCCCTGCACCTGGCGTCGCAGGCGGGCCTCGAAGGCCTGTCCATAGGCGCGCTGGCCGCGGCCACGGGCATGAGCAAGTCCGGCGTCTTCGCCCATTTCGGCTCGCGCGAAGAGCTGCAGATTTCCGTCATCCGCGAGTACCACCAGCGCTTCGAGCAAGAAGTGTTTTTCCCGGCCATGCAGGCGCCACGCGGTCTGCCGCGCCTGCGCGCGTTGTTCGATCTGTGGATGAAGCGCACTTCGGTCGAGCTGGATTCGGGCTGCATCTACATCAGCGGCGCGGTCGAGTTCGACGACCGCAGCGGGCCGGTGCGCGATGCCCTGGCCGATTCGGTCATGGTCTGGCATGCGGCCATGCGACGCACCATTGTGCAATGCCGGGAGCGTGGTGACTTACGCGCGGATGCGGATGAAGCCCAATTGCTTTTTGAGGTCCATGGGCTCATTCTGGCTTTGCATTACGAAGCCCGTTTTCTGCGCGTCGAAGGCGCGCTGCAACTGGCGCGGCAAGGCTTCGAGAACGTTTTGACGCGCTACAGCAGTGCGCCAGCCCTGGAGTCCGGCCGCTGACACCGCAGCGACCGGACGAATGAATACAAACCACCATCGATAGGAGACGACACATGCCCAGCTATAACCCGCCCCTGCGTGACATGCAGTTTTTGTTGCACGAGGTGTTCCAGGTCACGAATGAGTTCAAGGCCATGCCCAAGCATGCCGAGGTCGACGTCGACACCATCAATGCCGTGCTCGAAGAGGCGGGCAAGTTCGCGGTCAACGTGACGTTTCCGCTGAACATCAGCGGCGACGAAGAGGGTTGCACGCTGGACAAGACGACCCATGCGGTGACCACGCCCAAGGGCTTCAAACAGGCCTATGCCCAGTTTGTCGAAGGCGGCTGGGCGGCGCTGAGCTGCGATCCTGCCTACGGCGGCCAGGGCCTGCCTTTTGTGGTCAACCAGTGCCTGTATGAAATGCTCAACAGCGCCAACCAGGCCTGGACCATGTACCCGGGTCTGTCGCATGGCGCCTACGAGGCCTTGCACGCCTACGGTACCGACGCGCAAAAGCAGCTCTACCTGCCCAAGCTGACCAGCGGCGAGTGGACCGGCTCCATGTGCCTGACCGAGTCGCATTGCGGCACCGATCTGGGCCTGCTGCGCACCAAGGCCGAGCCGCTGCCCGACGGCAGCTACAAGCTCACAGGCAACAAGATCTTCATCAGCGCCGGCGAGCATGACTTCACCAGCAACATCGTGCACCTGGTGCTGGCCCGCCTGCCCGACGCGCCAGTGGGCTCCAAGGGCATCAGCCTGTTTGTCGTGCCCAAGTTCCTGGTGAATGCCGACGGCAGCCTGGGCGAGCGCAACCCGATTTTCTGCGGCGGCCTGGAGCACAAGATGGGCATCCATGGCAATGCCACGGCCCAGCTCAACCTCGACGGCGCCGTGGGCACGCTGGTGGGCCAGCCCAACAAGGGCCTGGCCGCGATGTTCGTGATGATGAATGCCGCGCGCCTGGGCGTGGGCAACCAGTCGCTGGGTCTGACCGAAGTGGCTTTCCAGAACGCGCTGGCCTATGCCAAGGACCGCCTGCAAATGCGCAGCCTGTCTGGCACCAAGGCCAAGGACAAGCCGGCCGACCCCATCATCGTCCATCCCGACGTGCGCCGCATGCTGCTCACGGCCAAGGCCTATGCCGAAGGCGGGCGCGCGCTGTCCACGTTCTGCTCGGTGCTGATCGACAAGGAGCTGCACCACCCTGACGAGAAGGTGCGCCAGAACAGCGCCGAGCTGGTCGCGCTGCTGACCCCCATCGTCAAGGCCTTCCTGACCGACAACGGCTGGACTGCGACCACCATGAGCCAGCAGGTCTATGGCGGCCACGGCTTCATCAAGGAGTGGGGCATGGAGCAGTTCGTGCGCGATGCGCGCATCAACATGATTTACGAAGGCACGAACGGCATCCAGGCGCTGGACCTGCTGGGCCGCAAGGTGCTGGGCAATCAGGGCGCGAGCCTGAAGAAATTCGGCAAGCTGGTGGGCCAGCTGGTGGAAGAAGAAGGCGTCAACGAGAAGATGGCCGAGTTCATCAATCCCATCGCCATGCTGGGCGAGCAGATGACCAAGTTCACCACCGAAATCGGCTTCAAGGGCATGCAAAACCCCGACGAAGTCGGCGCGG
Organism: Pseudomonadota bacterium; assembly: GCA_023622805.1. GTDB lineage: Bacteria > Pseudomonadota > Gammaproteobacteria > Burkholderiales > Burkholderiaceae_C > Comamonas > Comamonas bellezanensis. The sequence continues at coordinate 5,283 of JAMNYN010000258.1, forward strand.
CGTCGGTCGATTACCTGCGCGTGGCCGGTCATCTGGTGTTCGGCTATCTGTTTGCGCGCATGGCCCAGGTGGCGCTGCGTGAAATCGCGGCCGGCAACGCCGATCCGTTCTACCTGGCCAAGCTGCAGACCGCGCGTTTCTACTTCGCCAAGCTGTTCCCCGAGACCGCGACGCTGATGCGCACGGCGCGCGCCGGCAGCCGGGTGCTGATGGACAGCGACGCGGCCCTGGCCTGAGGCCGCCTGCCACTCGACGAACTTTTGCCTGTTCTTTCCAGGAGGTGCCGTATGTTCAAAGCTTTTGCCACGGTGGTCTGCATGGCCATCACCGCGCCCGCCTGGGCGCAGATGTCGCCCGTGGGCCTGTGGAAATCGGTAGATGAAAAGACCCATGAGCCCAAGTCCGAGATCCGCATCAGCGAGCAGGGCGGAGTGCTCAGCGGGCGCATAGAGCGGCTGCTGCGCAAGGGGGCCGACCCGGCGGCGCTGTGCACGGCCTGCACCGACGAGCGCAAGGACCAGCCCATGGTCGGACTGGAAATCATCCGCGGCGCGAAAAAGGCCGAAGGCAAGGACGTCTGGGAAGACGGCAAGATTCTCGATCCTGAAAGCGGCAAGTCCTACACCCTGCGCATGACGCCTATCGACGGCGGCAGCAAGCTCGATGTGCGCGGCTCCTTCGGGCCGTTCGGGCGCACCCAGACCTGGGTCCGCGTTCAATAAGCCCCCTTGCTTCAGCCCCGTCTGCGCTGCAGGCGGGTGCATTACATGGAACCCAAGATGTCACGATTTCCTGTGAAGAAAGTCGCCGTGCTCGGCGCTGGTGTGATGGGCGCGCAGATCGCCGCCCATCTGGTCAATGTCAAGGTTCAGGTCATCCTGTTCGACCTGCCAGCCAAGGAAGGCTCCAAGAGCGCCATCGCCGAAAAAGCGATTGCCAATCTGAAGAAGCTCAAGCCTTCGCCCCTGGGTCTGGCGGATGACGCCGAACTGATTCAGCCCGCGAACTACGAAGAGCACATGAAGCTGCTCAAAGGCTGCGATCTGGTGATCGAGGCCATCGCCGAGCGCATGGACTGGAAGACCGACCTGTATCACAAGATAGCGCCCTTCGTCGCCAAGCATGCCATCCTGGCGAGCAACACGTCGGGCCTGTCCATCACCCAGCTCAGCGAAGCCCTGCCCGAAGCCATGCGCGCGCGCTTTTGCGGCATCCATTTCTTCAACCCGCCGCGCTATATGCAACTGGTGGAGCTGATCGCCACGCCGGGCACCGACGCCCACGTGGTCGACCAGCTCGAAGCTTTTGTCACCAGCGTGCTGGGCAAGGGCGTGGTGCGCGCCAAGGACACGCCCAACTTCATCGCCAACCGCATCGGCATCGCCGGCATGCTGGCGACGATGAAAGAGGTGAAGAAATTCGGCCTGAGCTACGACGTGGTCGACGATCTCACGGGCAAGAAGCTGGGCCGCGCATCGAGCGGCACCTTCCGCACCGCCGACGTGGTGGGCCTGGACACCATGGCCCATGTGATCAAGACGCTGCAGGACAATCTGACTGCCGAGACAGATCCCTTCTACGACAGCTTTGCCACGCCGCCCGTGCTGCAAAAGCTGCTGGAACTGGGCAATCTGGGACAAAAGACCGGAGCGGGCTTCTACAAGAAAGTCGGCCGCGACATTCTGCGTTTCGAGCTGGAAAGCGAAGACTATGTGCCCGGCGGGCAGAAGGCCGACGAGGTCTATGCGCGCATGCTGAAAAAACCGGCGGCCGAGCGCCTGAAGCTGCTGCGCAACGCCGAAGGCGCACCCGGCCAGTTTCTCTGGGCGATTCTGCGCAACAGCTTCCACTACGCGGCCGTGCACCTGGAGAGCATTGCCGAGAGCGCGCGCGACGTGGATCAGGCCATGCGCTGGGGCTTTGGCATGCGCCAGGGACCGTTCGAGCTGTGGCAGGAAGCGGGCTGGCTGGAGGTGGCCAAGATGGTCCAGGAAGACATCGATGCAGGCAAGGCATTGAGCCGCGCGCCGCTGCCGGCCTGGGTCTTCGCAGGCCCGGTGGCCGAGGCGGGCGGCGTGCATCAGGCCCAGGGTTCGTGGAGCCCGGCAAAGCAGCAGTTCGTGCCGCGCCGCAGCTTGCCGGTCTATGCACGCCAGATCTTCCCCGAGCGCCTGCTGGGCGAGGCGGGAGAGGGCTTCGAAACCGCGGGCACGACGATCAGCGAGACCGATGCGCTGCGCGTCTGGACTCTGGATGTGGCCGAAGGCGAAGACCGCGTGCTGATTGCCAGCATCAAGAACAAGATGCACGCCATCAGCCCGGCCGTGATGGAAGGGCTGATGGAAGCGCTGGAGCTGGCCGAGGCCGAATATGCGGCCATGGTGATCTGGTCGGGCGATGCGCCATTCAGCGTGGGCGCCGACCTGCAGGCCACCATGCCGGCCTTTGTGGTCGGCGGCGCGGACGCGGTGGAAAGCATTGAGCAGGAGCTGCAGCAGCTGATGCTGCGCCTGCGCTATGCCCAGGTGCCGGTGGTCGCGGGCATCCACGGCATGGCCCTGGGCGGCGGCTGCGAGCTGGCCGTGCACTGCGCGCGCCGCGTAGCCCATATGGAAAGCTATATGGGCCTGGTCGAAGTCGGCGTGGGCCTGGTGCCGGGCGCGGGCGGCCTGACCTATATCGCGCGCCGCGCGGCCGAAAATGCCGCCCAATCCACAGGCAAGGACTTGCTGCCCTTCCTTACCGAAGGCTTCACGGCCGCAGCCATGGCCAAGGTCGGCACCAGCGCGCTGGAATCGCGCCAGCTGGGCTATCTGCTGGAAAGCGATCTGGTGGTCGCGCACAAGGACGAAGTGCTGTTCGTCGCCCTCAACGAAGCCCGGGCCCTGGCCGCGGGCGGCTGGCGCGCGCCGCACAAGCGGCTGTTCCCGGTCGCCGGGCGCAGCGGCATCGCGACCATCCGCGGCTCGCTGGTCAATATGCGCGACGGCGGCTTCATCAGCGACCACGACCAATACATCGCGACGCTGATCGCGCAAGTGGTCTGCGGCGGCGATGTCGACGCGGGCACGCTGGTCAGCGAGGAATATTTGATGCAGCTCGAGCGCAAGGCGTTCTGCGGCCTGATTGCCCATCCCAAGAGCCAGGAGCGCATCCTGGCCATGCTGTCCACCGGCAAGCCGCTAAGGAATTAACCCCCTGAGCGGCTGGCGCCGCTTCCCCCGGAGGGGGACGGCAGCCTCGGTGCGGGGCGGCCCTTCCTCGCTGCCCCCTTGTTGGGGCGCGCCAGTTTCGTGCGTCGCGGGTGACGCAAGCGCTCTGCATAACTGATACGTTGAAGGAATAGAACATGAAACAGATCCAGGACGCCTACATCGTTGCCGCCACGCGCACGCCCATCGGCCGCTCGCACAAAGGCTTTTTCCGCAATTACCGCCCCGACGACCTGCTGGCCCAGACGCTCAAGAATGCGCTGGCCCAGGTGCCGGGGCTGGACCCGGCCAGCATCGAGGACATCGTCTGCGGCTGCGCCATTCCCGAAGCCCAGCAAGGGCTGAACGTGGCGCGCATCGCGGCCGTGCTCGCGGGCCTGCCGACCAGCGTGGGCGGCATCACCGTCAACCGCTTTTGCGCTTCGGGCCTGTCGGCCGTGCAAATGGCCGCCGACCGCATCCGCGTGGGTGAAGCCGACGTGATGATTGCCGCGGGCGTGGAAAGCATGAGCATGGTGCCGATGATGGGCAATGCGCCCAGCCTGTCGCCCAGTATCTTTGCGCGCGACGGCGACGTGGGCATTGCCTACGGCATGGGCCTGACCGCCGAGAAGGTGGCCCAGCAATGGAAGGTCAGCCGCGAAGCCCAGGACGCGTTCGCCCTGGCCTCGCACCAGAAGGCGCTGGCCGCCCAGGCCGCGGGTGCGTTTGCCGACGAGATCACGCCCATCGAAGTCACCGACCGCGCGCTGAACCTCGCGACGGGCGAAATCGCCCTCAATACGCGCATGGTGTCGCTGGACGAAGGCGCGCGCCCCGACACCAGCCTCGAAGGTCTGGCCAAGCTGCGCACGGTGTTCGCGACGCGCGGCTCGGTCACGGCCGGCAACAGCTCGCAGACCAGCGATGGCGCGGGCGCATTGATCCTGGCCAGCGAGTCGGCGATCCAGCGCTACGGCCTCACGCCGCTGGCGCGCTTCGTGAGCTTTGCCAGCAAGGGCGTGCCGCCGGCCATCATGGGCATAGGCCCCATCGAGGCCATTCCCGCGGCGCTGCGCTACGCCGGCCTGCGCCAGCAGGACATCGACTGGTACGAGCTCAACGAAGCGTTTGCAGCCCAGTCGCTGGCCGTGATCAACACCCTGGGCCTGGACCCGTCCAAGGTCAACCCCATGGGCGGCGCGATCGCCCTGGGCCATCCGCTGGGCGCCACGGGCGCGATCCGCGCGGCGACGGTGGTGCATGCGCTGCGCCGCAACAAGCTGAAATACGGCATGGTGACCATGTGCGTGGGCATGGGGCAGGGCGCTGCCGGCATTTTTGAATCTGTTTGAACCGTGACGCGCAGCGGTGCTGGCGCTGTATGCTGAGGTGGCTTTCGCATCGCTGGGTGGTCGTCGCCAAGACGACGGCCCCCGGCACTTCTTCGGCGCACACTTGGCTTTATGACCATGACACATCCTCTTGATTTGGCCTTGCAATTGCAATCGACGTCCAGCGGCCAGTACGAAGGACATACCAGCCCCGGCTACTGGAACATGGTGGGGCCGTTTGGCGGCATCACCGCGGCCGTGCTCGTCAAAGCCGTGATGGACCATCCGGACCGGCTGGGCGAGCCCCTGTCGCTCACGGTGAACTATGCGGGCGCGCTCACGGCCGGTCCCTACACCTTGCAGGTCACGCCGGTGCGTACCAATCGCTCGACCCAGCACTGGACGCTGTCGGTGCTGCAGACCGATGGTGAAGGCAATCTGGTGGTGACCACGACGGCGACCGTGGTGACGGCCGTGCGCCGCGAGACCTGGAGCGTCTCCGACGAGCCCATGCCCGAAGTCGCCGCGCCTGGCGATTTGCAGCGCATAGAACCTGGCTTGGGCGTGGAGTGGCTGCAGCGTTACGAAATGCGCCAGGTGCACGGCGGCGTGCCCAAGGACTGGGATGGCTCGACCAGCCCCAGCCTGTCGCAGCTGTGGATGCGCGACAACCCGCCGCGTCCGCTCGATTTTCCCGCGCTGGCCGCGCTGGCCGATGTCTTTTTCCCCCGCGTCTGGCTGCGCCGCGCGCGCCAGGTGCCGGCCGGCACGGTGTCCATCACCGTTTACTTCCACGCCAGCCAGGACCAGCTGCAGACCACGGGCACGGGCTATGTGCTGGGCCAGGCCCGGGGCCAGGAGTTTCGCAACGGCTTTTTCGACCAGACAGCCCGTTTGTGGAACGAGGCCGGCTATTTGCTCGCCACCAGCCACCAGATTGTTTATTTCAAGGAATGAGCCGCGTTGCGCGCAAAGGAAAATACCGACATGACTGACACTCTTTCCCAAGACATTCTTGTGCACACCGAAGACGGCGTGTGCACGCTCACGTTCAACCGGGTTGCCAAGAAGAACTCCATCACCCAGGCCATGTATGGCGCCATGGCCGAGGCCTTGGCCGCGGCCCGCCAGGACGCCGCAGTGCGCGTGGTGGTGTTCCAGGGCGATCTGGCGATCTTCAGCGCCGGCAACGACCTGGGCGACTTCCTGAACGCGCCACCCCGAAGCCTGGGCGAGGAGACTCCCACGCTGCGTTTCATGGGCGAGCTCGCGGATTTCCCCAAGCCGGTGATCGCTGCCGTCTGCGGCCCGGCCGTGGGCATAGGCACCACCATGCTGCTGCACTGCGACCTGGTCTATGCGGGCGACAACGCGGCCTTCTCCCTGCCTTTCGTCAACCTGGGCCTGTGCCCCGAGTTCAGCTCCAGCCTGCTGCTGCCCCAGATGATGGGCCACCACCGCGCGTCCGAAGCCTTGCTGCTGGGCGAGCCTTTCCTGGCCGAAGCCGCGCTGGAAGTCGGCCTGGTCAATCGCGTGGTGCCGCCCAACGAGTGCAATGCCCTGGCCCAGCGCCAGGCCCGCAAGCTGGCCGCCAAGCCGCTGTCGGCGCTGATCGAGTCCAAGCGCCTGATGAAGATGGGCCAGGCGACGCTGGTGCGCAAGCAAATGCTGGAGGAAGGCCAGAGCTTCGGCCGCATGCTGCACGAGCCGGCGGCGCGTGAAGCGGTGTC
>JAMNYN010000297.1 GCA_023622805.1 Pseudomonadota bacterium
GCTGATCGTGCCGTTCGCGCCCGGCGGCGGCAGCGACACCAGCGCCCGCCTGATCAGCAATGCCCTGGGCTCCCATCTGGGCCAGACCGTGATCATCGAGAACAAACCCGGAGCCGCCGGCGTGATCGGCGCCGACCAGGTGGCCCGCGCCCACCCCGACGGCAGCACGGTGCTGCTGGGCAACATCGGCACCCAGTCGATCAACCCCATCCTTTACAAGAAACTGCCCTACGACGCCAAGACCGCCTTCGCGCCGGTCAGCCTGATTGCCGAGCTGCCCCAGGTGCTGCTGATCCACCCCGGCGTTCCAGCCAAGGACGTGCCCGCGCTGATCGCCCTGCTCAAGGCCCAGCCGGGCAAGCTCAGCTACAGCACTTCCGGTGCCGGCAGCTCCATGCACCTGGCTGGCGAAATGTTCAAGAGCGCCACCCAGACCGATATCCAGCATGTGCCCTACCGGGGCGGCGGCCCGGCCATCGCCGACCTGCTGGCCGGCCATGTGCAGATCTCGTTTGCCACCGTGCTGGAAAGCATGGGCCACATCAAGTCAGGCAAGCTGCGCGCCCTGGCCGTGACCGGCGAAAAGCGCGTCACCGTCCTGCCCGACGTGCCCACGGTGGCCGAGACGGTGCCCGGCTTCAAGTCCATTTCCTGGGTGGGCATTCTGGCGCCGGCCAAGACGCCGCGGATCGCCATTGATCGGCTGGCCATGGCCATCCGCGACACCGTGGCCCAGCCCGAGATCGCCCAGAAGCTCAACGAGCAGGGCGCTGTCGCCCGGACCACCACGCCGGCGCAGTTTGCCGCGATGATCCAGTCCGACCACGCGACCTACGCCCAGCTCATCGCCGACAAGGGCATCACCGCCGAATGACCCCTGGAGCGACGCCCGGGCCAGGGACGTCGCCCTGGCCCGCCGCAGGCGATCAGCCCAGAGCGGGATCGCTCAGCGAGTGCTTGCCGGTTTCCATGCGCCCCGCGAAGCGGCGGTAGAAAGCCGTGTCGCTGTCACAGGTGACTTCGAAGTCATACCAGCAGCCGCTGTCTTGCAGCGCCCAGTTCATGGACTGCTTGCCCTTGGGCTCCACGGCGGCCGACCAGGGGCCGTCCTTGCGGTACGCCTTGGGGGTGACCGTGAAATTACCGGCCTTGGTGCCGCCGTTCATCAGATCGACATAGACCTCGTCGTTGGCGATGTCGTAGCAGACGCGGATTTCCGGCGTGGCGTGGCCGTCGCCGATGCGGTTGGTGTCGCCCTTGAAGTGCCGGTGAAAGCCGTTAGGACCCAGCACCCACAGGTCGTACATTCCCAGGTTGTCCTGGAACGCATTCCAGCTGTCGGTCAGCGCCTTGCCAGGCTCGACCACGAAGCGCCGCGGCAGGCGGTCGAGCTTGTAACGGTCATAGACATGGAAGACCGCGGCCTGGGTTCCGGTGTTGGAAAAAAGCAGGTCCACCGTGCCCAGGGCGGAGCAGCGGGCGCTGGTATGCAGCTCATAGGGCAGCGCGCGCGAAGGGCGCGTTCCGCTGGCTTGGATGGGCATCTGCATGTCGTTGGGCAGCGGCATGGCCGGCAGCGCCTGCTGCGCCTTGCGCAACTGGTCGGCGGCGTCGCGGCTGCTGCGGCCATTCAAGGTCGGCAAAGGCTCGCTGTTGGGCGTCTTGAAGTTGAAGGCCGTGCTCAAGTCCCCGCAGACGGCGCGTCGGAAGGGGCTGATGTGGGGCTCGGCCACGCCAAAGCGCGTTTCCAGGAAGCGCAGTACCGACGTGTGGTCGAAGACCTGCGAGTTCACCCAGCCGCCGCGGCTCCAGGGGGAAATCACATACATCGGCACCCGTGGCCCGGGTCCGAAGACGCGACCATCCGTCTTGGGCTGCGATGTGCTGCCCGCGGGCGCGGGCTGGTTGAAGTACTCGAAGCGCATGTCCGCATCGCTGAGCGTGGACTTGCCCGCCAGCGTCTGGTCGGGATTGAGCGAGGGCGCCGACGGAGACGGAACGTGGTCGAAATACCCGTCGTTTTCGTCAAAGTTGACCAGCAGCACGGTCTTGCTCCACACCTCGGGATTCGCGGTCAGCGCGTCCAGCACTTCCTGCAGGAACCAGGAGCCCTGGACCGGGCTGGAAGGGCCGGGGTGCTCGCAATAGATGGACGGCGCGTTGATCCACGACACCTGCGGCAGACGGCCCTCCTTGATGTCGCGTTTGAAGGCATTCAGGTACTCTTCGGGCTGGTTGCCGGGCAGCGTATTGGCCACGCCTTTGTACAGCGGGTTGTGGGCGTTGTCGGTCGCCGCATCGTAGGCGTGATAGGGCACGGCCTGGCCGTTGTTGGCATAGGGCACGCCAGGCGAGCCGCCGCTGCACACCGGGAAGCCGGACGCCAGGTTGGCCTTGCGGAACTGCTGGAAGGCGCCCAGCATGTTGTCGCCCCACTCATCGGGCATGTTCTGATAGCAGATCCAGCTGACACCGGCCTCTTCCAGGCGCTCGGCATAGGTCTTCCACGTGTAGCCGGTGTTGGCCGACTCCGGTTTGCCGTCGATCCAGTCCCATTCGTTGTTGACGTAGGCGGTCTCCTGGGCTGTCGGGCCGTTGGTGCCGGTTAGATGGAAGGAGCGATTGGCGTCCGTGCCGGTGTGCATGGCGCAGTGGTAAGCGTCACACAGCGTGAAGGCATTGGCCAGGGCGAACTGGAAAGGGATTTCCTTTTCCTTGAAGTAGCCCATGGAGATGTCTTGCTTGTACGTCGGCCACTGCGACATGCGCCCGCTGTCCCAGGCCTTCTGGCTGTCCACCCAGGTGTGGCTCGCGCCGGCTGCACGCTGCGCGTTGTTGGCCGTACCGTCCAGGTGGAAAGGCGTGAGCACCGAGCCGTTGCTGCGCTGCTGCTGCCAGACCCGGCGCCCGTTGGGCAGCGGTATCGTGAAGCGGTCCGCAAAGCCGCGCACGCCCGCGAGCGTGCCGAAGTAATGGTCGAACGAGCGGTTTTCCTGCATCAGGATGACCACATGCTCCACGTCCTGGATCGTGCCCGTGCGGTTGTTGGCCGGAATGGCCAAGGCCTTGCGAATGCTCGGCGGGAAAGCGGCCAGCGCGGCGGCGGCGAAGCCCGCACCCGTCGTGGTTTGTAGGAAGTTGCGGCGAGAAGTCATCTTGCGTTCTGTGGGCGTGAAAGTGGGTCAGGGAGCGCAGCGCATTTCTGGCGGCTTTTTGGCGGGCTGCTCAGGTCCAGGAGGGGTGGGTGTGGCCGGGGACGATGGGCCATCGTCACCTCCGCAGGCAGTCAGGGCGGTCACCAATAGAAACGCGACGGCCATCGCTCTTGCAGGATGTAGGAGGGTCATGGGACTGGGGTTGGAGCGAATGAATGGAATGCCTGCGCATGCTCTGCGCTGCGCGTGACACCGCAATGACATGCGCGCGAACCACCCTGGCCGGCCGCCGTACCGGACCGCGCCAAGCTACTGATTCATAAAGCTATTTGTTGCAATTGCGCAGGACCATCACTGGCACACTGTGGCGAGTTTTTCCGCCTGGATGCACGCCCATGAGCCTCGCCCTTGTTCAAAGCCGCGCCCTGCTAGGGCTGCACGCGCCCCAGGTCACGGTGGAAGTGCATCTGGCCAACGGCCTGCCCAGCTTCACCCTGGTCGGCCTGGCCGATGTCGAAGTCAAGGAAGCCCGCGAGCGGGTGCGCAGCGCCCTGGTCAACGCCGGGCTCGAGTTCCCGGGCAACAAGCGCATCACGGTCAACCTGGCGCCGGCCGACCTGCCCAAGGATTCGGGGCGTTTTGACCTGCCCATCGCCGTCGGCATCCTCGCCGCCAGCGGGCAGATCGATGCAGGCCGGCTGGCCGGCTGGGAGTTCGCCGGCGAGCTGTCGCTGTCGGGCGAGTTGCGCCCGGTGCGCGGCGCGCTGGCCACCAGCCTGGCGCTGCACCAGCAACGCGAACAGGTGCTGCAGGTGCTGCCGCCCGGCAGTGCCGAGGAGGCGGCCTGGGTGCCCGAGGCCCAGGTGTTTTGCGCGCGCCACCTGCTCGATGTGGTGCGCGCTTTCCTGCCCCGCGCCGAAGGCGAGGCGCTGCCCCATCCCGGCTGGCAGCAGGTGCAAGGCCAGCCCCTGGAGGCGCCCGTCACCCGCGCCGAAATGGCCGACGTCAAAGGCCAGGCCCAGGCCAAGCGGGCGCTGGAAATCGCCGCCGCCGGCGGCCACAGCCTGCTGCTGGTCGGCCCGCCGGGCGCGGGCAAGTCCATGCTGGCCCAGCGCTTCGCCGACCTGCTGCCGCCCATGTCCGTGGACGAAGCCCTGCAGACCGCCGCCCTGGCCAGCCTGGCCGGGCGCTTTAGCGCCCAGCACTGGGCCCAGCGCCCCACGGCCAGCCCGCACCATACGGCCAGCGCCGTGGCCCTGGTCGGTGGCGGCTCACCGCCGCGCCCCGGGGAGATTTCCCAGGCCCACCACGGCGTGCTGTTCCTCGATGAATTTCCCGAGTTCAGCCGCGCCGCGCTCGAAGCGCTGCGCGAGCCCCTGGAAACCGGCCACATCACCATCGCCCGGGCAGCGCACCGCGCGCAATTCCCCGCGCGCTTTCAGCTGGTCGCGGCCATGAACCCCTGCCCTTGCGGCTTCTGGGGCTCGGCGCTGCAGCCCTGCCGCTGCACGCCCGACCAGGTGGCGCGCTACCAGGGCAAGCTCAGCGGCCCACTGCTCGACCGCATCGACCTGCACATCGAAGTGCCGGCCCTGCCGCCCGCGCAATTGCTGCGGGCCGGTGCAGGCGAGACCACGGCACAGATCCGCGAACGCGTGGTCCACGCCCATGCCGCGGCACTGGTGCGCCAGGGCCAGCCCAACCAGGGACTGCAAGGCCAGGCGCTGGACCAGCACCTGCAGCTCGCCCCTGCGGCCAGCGGCTTCGCCCAGACCGCGGCCGCCCGCCTGGGCTGGTCAGGCCGCAGCCTGCACCGCGTGCTCAAGGTGGCGCGCACCATCGCCGACCTCGCCGGCAGCAGCACCACCGAAACCCCGCATGTGGCCGAAGCCGTGCAGTACCGGCGGGCGCTGCTGGGCAGGCATTGAAGCCCGTACAGGAACGATCGGCTGGAGCCGAGTCTCATTGACCTGGACTCCGGTAGATATGGATATTTCTGGGATGTGCCAGCTTTTCCATGAGCGCGGCGTTTTGGCGGCGTCACCTGCTCCATCTTGGTCGCAGTCAAAATGGCAAGCTCTTGACAGAGAGTCAGGCTTAAAATGCGCCCCAATCTCCAGCGGCCGCCAGCGCCTTTTTCGGGTTGATGCTGACTGCCGTCGGACGCTTGGCCCGGGTCACATGGATCTGCTGCGCGTTGTCCAGCTTGAAAACACTGACCACCTGCGACAGGCCGCTGGCCTGCTCTTGCAGCGAGGCGGCGGCGGCGGCGGCTTCTTCAACCAGCGCGGCGTTTTGCTGCGTCACCTGGTCCATCTGCGTGATGGCCTGGTTGATCTGCTCTATGCCCGAGGTCTGCTCCTGGCTGGCCGCCGAGATCTCAGCCATGATGTCGGTCACGCGTTTGACGCTGTCAACGATCTCGTCCATGGTCTTGCCGGCTTCGGCCACTTGTTTGCTGCCTTCTTCGACCTTGTCCACCGAGTCATCGATCAGGGTCTTGATCTCTTTGGCGGCGGCGGCACTTCTTTGCGCCAGATTACGGACTTCGGCGGCGACCACGGCAAAGCCACGACCTTGTTCGCCGGCCCTGGCGGCTTCGACCGCTGCATTGAGCGCCAGGATGTTGGTCTGGAAGGCGATGCCGTCTATGACACCAATGATGTCGACGATCTTGCGGGACGACGCATTGATGGCACCCATGGTGCCCACCACTTCGGCCACCACGCTGCCGCCGCGCACTGCGACGCTGGAGGCTGACACCGCCAACTGGTTGGCCTGTCTGGCGTTGTGGGCGTTTTGCTTGACCGTGGAAGTCAGCTCTTCCATGGACGCTGCGGTTTCTTCCAGCGAGCTGGCCTGCTCTTCGGTGCGGGAAGACAAGTCATGGTTGCCTGCGGCTATCTGGCCAGATGCCATGGCGATGGTATCCGTGCCCTGGCGTACTTCACCCACCACTTGGGCCAGGCTGTCGTTCATGGCTTTGAGGGCCTGCATCAGTTGGCCGGTCTCGTCTTGGGAGTTCACGACGATCGTGCTGCCCAGGTCACCGCTGGCCACCGTCTCGGCGACCTTCACCGCCTGGCTCAAGGGGCGGGTGATGCTGCGGGTGAGCAACCAGGCGCATGCCATGCCGAACACCGTCGCCAGCACACCCAACACGCCCATCAGCCTGCGACTGGCCTGCGCCAGTTCGTCCACATCGCGTGCCATGCCGTCGATGCTCGTGCGCTGCATCTCCACCAGGTCTTGCAAGGCCGACTGGTAGCCCGCGCCTAAAGGCAAGTAAACCTCGATCAGGCGAGCGGCTTCCGCGTCATCGCCTGCGGCCTTGGCCTTGTAGATGGCGTCGCGTGCCGCCAGATAGGGTTTTCGCTTGTCCTGCATGGCCTGCATGCCGGCCTTTTCCGCCTCGGAAGTCAGCAGCGGCTCAAGCTTTTTCGTGAACGCGCTGGCCGCTACGGACGAGGCGGCGGAGTCCTTGGCAAAAAATGCCCCCAGCGACGGATCACTGCTCTTGGCGACGGCGCTGGTGCGCGTGACGCCGACATACACCAGGCGTGACCAGTCGCTGATCATGCGCTCCTTGGCCAGCGGCAGTTCCATCATGTCGCGCGTCGCCTCGGCCACGGCCTGCAAACGCCAGATGCCTATGCCGGCAATAAAGGCCATCAGCAACACCATGACCAGAAAGCCCAGGCCCAAGCGCATCCCGATTCTCAGGTTTTTCAAACTCATGACTCTCTTCTTTTATGAACTAGCCGGATGACAGCAGAAAGGCAATGCCGTTGACGGCTACCCACCTTTGTTTATCGACAACAGCGGGAGAAACTATAGGTTTCCCTCAGCCGTGCGCTGACCAGCCGTCCTTAGAGTGGCCAACACGCCCCAGCAAATCGCAGATTTGCGGAGCAGCCCAGTCCACGGCTGGCGCGGGAGAAACCACTGCGCAGATCCACGCGCGTAGTCCAGGCGCACGCCACGGCGCTGTCGCGCCAGAGCCTGCACCGTCCCCCACATGTGGCCGAAGCCGTGCCGTACCGGCGGGCGTTGCCGGGCGGCCCGCTTTACTTTTCAAAGAAGTGAACTATTATTCAGTTCATTAATGAATCAACATTCACTTCTTCATGGCCTACCGACAAACCGCTGCAGTTGAAGCCCGCCTGCAGGACAACCGCACCCGCATCCTGGAAGCCGCCCGCAGCCTGGTCAGTGAGGGGGGCTGGAAGGAGGCACAGGTCGCCAGCGTCGCTGCGGCGGCCGGCATCGCCACCGGCACCGTCTATCGCTACTTCCCCTCCAAGGCGGATTTGTTTGCCGAAGTGCTGGCTGCCGTATCGCAGCGCGAAGTGGATGTGCTCAGCGAGATCGCGGCCGAGGATGGCGCCGCCGCCGGACGGCTGCATGCGAGCGTGACGAGCTTTGTGCGTCGGGCCATGCGCAATCCCCGCCTGGCCTACGCCCTCATTGCCGAGCCCTGCGACAAGGAAATCGATGCGGCCCGCCTGGTCTACCGGGCGGCGATCAGCGAAGTCATTCGCTCCATCGTCGCCTCCGGTCAGGCTTCGGGGGAAATGGCCAGCGACTTCCGGCCCGACATTGCGGCCTCCGTCATCGTCGGCGGCTTCATGGAAGGGTTGATAGGACCGCTGTCGCCCCTGAGCCGTCAGCAGCACCAGGATACGGATGAATACCAGCGTGAAGTGGCCATGCTGGCCGACCAGATCGCCCGACTGGCCTGCGCCAGTGTGGCGATGCCCACCGCCACCGTCCGACAACTTGCACGGAGACCCCGATGAACAAGCCGCTTCCCGCCGACATCCTCGCCTCACCCGCGGACCGCTACAGCACGCACCAGGTCCTCAACCAGGCCCAGCCCGCCAGCGGCTTCAATGCCTTTACGGGCGATGCCGTTCTGTGCGCGGCCATCGCGCGTGAAGCGCCCTGGGCCGCAGACCGTTGCGCGGCGCTGGGCGCTGTCGCCGGCGATGAAAGCGTGCAGGAACTGGCGCGGCTGGCCAACCGCCACCTGCCCGAGCTCAAGACGCACGATCGATTCGGCCATCGCATCGACTGGGTGGATTTCCATCCCAGCTGGCATGCGCTGATGTCGCTCGCCTGGAAGCATGAAGTGCCCAACCTCGCCTGGCGCACGCAAGAGAAGAACGGCCACTTCGCACGCGCCGTGCTGTCCTACCTCTGGAACCAAGTCGAGCAGGGAACGGCCTGCCCCACCGGCATGGCCTACGCCTCCTATGCAGGCTTCGCGGCCGAGCCCGCGCTGGCCGTCTGGGCCGAGAAATCCAAGGGCACGACCTACGAATTCAGCCGCCGGGAAGTGGGCGAGAAACCGTCCGTGGTCATTGGCTATGCAATGACGGAAAAGCAAGGCGGATCGGACCTGCGCCAGACGCAGACCACCGCGCGCTTCTCCCACTCCAGCGACTACCACGGCGCCACGGCGCACTGGTATGAACTGACCGGCCACAAGTGGTTCTGCTCCGTTCCGCAGTCCGACGGCTTCTTCACCCTGGGCAAGGTCGATGGTGAGTTGACCTGCTTCTTCCTGCCGCGCACCCTGCCCGACGGCAGCTACAACCGCTTCTTCATACAGCGCCTCAAGGACAAGGCCGGCAACAAGTCCAACGCGTCCAGCGAAGTCGAATATGCGGGCACCCTGGCCATCCGGGTCGGTGCCGAAGGCAAGGGCATTCGCGAGATCCTGTCCCACGCCCATTTGACGCGCCTGGACTTCGCGGTGGGCTCTGCGGGACTGATGCGCCAGTCGCTGACGCTGGCGCTGCGCCACACCAGCACACGCGGCGCCTTCGGCTCGTCCATTGCCGATCGCCCGATGATGACCAACGTCCTCGCCGACATGGCGGTGGAAGTCGAGGCCGCCACCTTGATGGCGCTGCGCGTGGCCAAGGCCACCGACCTCATGGCAGGCAGCGAGCAGGAAAAGCTGCTGGCCCGCGTGGCCACCCCCGCCGCCAAGTTCTTCAATTGCTCGCGGGCGCCGTCGATCGCCTATGAAGCCTTGCAATGCCACGGCGGCAACGGCTTCATCGAAGAGAACCCGATGGCCCGCGTGTACCGCGAATCCCCGCTCAACAGCGTCTGGGAAGGCACGGCCAACATGATGTGCATGGACGTGCGCCGCGCCATGGTCAAGGACCCGCGGACGATGGACGCACTGTTCGCGGAACTCGCGCCGCTGGCGGGCCACGACGCGCGCTTCGACGCACTGGTTCAACATACCGATCGCCTGGTGCATGCCGCCGTCGGCGACGAATTCCTCGCGCGCCCCATGACCGAAGCCGTGGCCCGGGTCCTGCAAGGCGCTGAACTGCTGCGCCACAGCACCCAGGAAGTGGTGGATGTCTTCCTGGGCACGCGCGGCCCGAACGTCGGCGGCGCATGGGGATCGCACTATGGCACGTTGGCGGGGGCCGTCACCCAGGCCACCGCGCAAAAGATCATGCAGCGGGCCATGGTGTCGGCCTGAGCACCCGCCGCCTCCCCCCACGCTGTCGCCCCAAGAACCGGCCCGGCGTCCCCACGCATCGATAGATGGAGCGGGACACCCTGTGCAGGCAAACCAATGGGACGATGCCGGCCTGAAGCCCCGGGCGGCCAACTTCCACGCGCTGACACCGCTGCTTTTTCTGGAACGGGCGGCCACGGTCTTCGCAGACCGTGAGGCCGTCGTCTATGGCGACCAGCGTGAGACCTGGAGCGAACATGCGCTGACCTGTCGCCGGTTTGCCGGCGCACTCTTCCATGCGGGCATAGTCCAAGGGGATGGCAAGAATGTCTGCCTGCGCCGGGTGGATGCCGGGACCATCGTCCAGCTCATCGCGAGGGAACGCGTCACGCACTACAGCGGCGCTCCCATCGTCCACGCACTGGTACGCGACAAGACCCAGGAGCTGGGCGTGGTCTTCAGCCCGGCGGTCTCAGCGCTCATCGGCGGCGCCCCGCCACCGGCGAGCCTGCTCGCGGCCATGGACGCCCTCGGCGTTCAGCTCACCCACATCTATGGCCTCACCGAGACCTATGGGCCGGCCGCGATCTGTGAACCGCAGCCCAGCCGGCGTGACCTGAGCGACAGCGAACGCGCCGCTCGCAATGCGCGCCAGGGCGTTCACCACGCCTTGCAGGCCCGCATGGCGGTGCTGACGCCTGGCACCAACGACGCGGTGCCGGCCGATGGCACGACCATGGGCGAGATCGCCTTTCGCGGCAACATGACCATGATGGGCTACCTCAAGGATCCCGCGGCCAGTGACCTGGCGTTCGAAGGCGGGTGGTTCCGGTCTGGCGATCTGGCGGTGCTCGAACCCGACGGCTACGTCCGCATCAAGGACAGATCCAAGGACGTCATCATTTCTGGCGGGGAGAACATCTCGTCCGTGGAAGTCGAGGACGTGCTTTACGGGCACGCATCGGTGGCCGTCGCCGCCGTCGTTGCACGGACTGACGACAAGTGGGGTGAAGTTCCGGTCGCCTTCATCGAGCTGCGCGAAGGCCATAGCGCAACCGAATCGGGCCTCGTCGACGATTGCAAAGAGCATCTCGCGCACTTCAAGTGCCCCAAGCAGATCGTCTTCCAGCCCATCCCCAAGACCGTGACTGGAAAAATTCAGAAAAACGTCTTGCGCGAAATCGTGCGCCAGGACGGCATCACCACCTGAGCGTCAATGCACGCGGCGCAAGCCCTGGCGCCGCCGGGGATCCTCGATGCGCCAGACCATGGCCACGGCCAGCAGCTTGAAGACCAGGGCCAGCCAGAAGATGTGGCGGTAGTCGTAGTGCGTGGCGATCAGGCCGCCCAGCAGCGGGCCCAGGGCCATCATCAGATGCGAGGCGGTGTCGGACACGGCGATCAGCATGGGCAGCTCGTCGGGCTTGCCGAACTCCAGCACGAAATTCTGCGAAGCCACCTGGTAACCGCCAAACCCCGCGCCCAGGCCGCAGAACGCGATGAGGAAAACGGGCAGCGAAGCGCCGGCGATGAGCAGCGCGGTGGCGGTGCACCACAGGCCCACGCTCAGCAGAAAAACGCGTCTATAGCCGCTGGCGTCGGCGATCTTTCCCCAGACCAGGTTGCTGACGGTTTGCGACAGCAAGAAAGCCAGCGAGAAGTAGCCCAGCGTCGCACCCGACAGGCTCACGTACTTGCCCGCATAGAGAATGTAGAAAGGCACGGCCGACGTGCCAAGGGCCGCCAGCGCCCGGGCATAGAAAAAGCGCCGGTAATCGGGATCGACGCGCAGCATGGCGGGAATGTCGGCCAGGCGCTGCATGAAGCGCGAAGGCTTGGCCCGCACCTTGAGCGCCTGCGGCTCGCGCACAAAACTCAG
>JAMNYN010000479.1 GCA_023622805.1 Pseudomonadota bacterium
CCTTGGCGCTTTTCTCGAGCTGGGCCATGTTGCGGTCGCGCACGTTGTCGCTGACCTTGCCGCCAAAAAAGGCCTGGGGATAGAGGTTGCGCGCCACCAGTTCCAGATGCAGGTCCAGGTACAGGCACAACTCGCGCACCTTGGCGGCCGCAAAGGGGTCGGCCGGCAGCAGCGGGTGCGCGGGATGGGCGGCCTCGATGTATTCGAGCATCACGGCCGACTCGCTCAGCGGGCCCTGGGGCGTGATCAGGTAAGGCACCTTGCCCAGCGGCGAAGCGCTGGGGTCGGTTTCACCGATCCAGGCCAGCTTTTCTTCGAAGGCGACGCCTTTTTCGAGCAGGGCCAGCTTGACCTTGTTGTAGTAGTTGCTGGCAGAAAAACCGCAGAGCTGGAGCATGGGAGTCCTTTGTATCGTGGGGTGAAGGGGAGCAGGGCGTGGCGAGGTCGCTGCCGCGCAGTGCGCCTGCCATGCTATGCCAGCCTCCCCCGGTCGGGCGTCCCGCAGATGACGCAGGGCGAGCCAGAGCGTACCTGCCTACAATGCGCGGATGTCCTGGCTGCGCTCCTCATCCTCCCTGGTCTTGCCTGCGCGGCAGGTCAGGCTGGTGCGCGCCACGTTGATCGCCTGGCTGCTGGTGCTGGCCGCGGGCCTGCTCGCACCCTGGGCCCAGGCCCGCAGCCTGGAGTCCGTGTGCTCTGGCGCAGGCCCCGCACGCTGGATACTGGGCCCGCAGGCGGACGATCTGGCCCATGCCATGCACGGCCTCGACTGTCCGCTGTGTATGCCCCAGCTGGCGGCGCCGCCCGGCGCTGCGCCCGCGCCAGTGGCCGCGCTGCCCCGTGCCACGCAGCCCCGGCGCCTGTCCCCGGTGGCCTGGGTGGCCGCGCCTTCGGCCTGCCCGCCGCCGGCGCGCGGCCCGCCCCGTTTGGTCGTTGTCTGAAAACCCGGGCTGCCCGCGCTGAAGCGGCAGCCGATTTGCATTCACCGATCGAGGTCCCCGGGAGGGGACAGGAATATTGTCATGAAGAAAAACCACTGGATTTCGCCTTTCATCATCGCCACTGCCCTGTGGGCTGGTAACGCCATGGCCCACCCTGAAGCCGCCCACGTCGAAGTCGAAGGTGCCTGGGCCCGGGCCACGGTGCCGGGCCAGCAGGGCACGGGCGCATTCATGCGCCTCACGGCCAAGGAGCCGCTGACGCTGGTGGCGGTGCGCACGCCCGCGGCCACCGTGGCCGAAGTGCACGAGATGAAGATGGACGGTGACGTGATGCGCATGCGCGCCATCGCGGCATTGCCCCTGCCTGTGGGCCAGGCGGTGGAACTCAAGCCCGGCGGCTACCACCTGATGCTGCAGCAGCTCAAGGGGCCGCTGGTCAAGGGCACGGAAGTGCCGGTGACGCTGGAGTTCCAGGCGCCCGATGGCAAGCTTTCGCGCCTGCACCTGAAGCTGCCGGTGGCGACGTCGGCGCCGGCCGGTGCCAGCGCGCCCGCCGCCCATGGGCACGGCCACGCACACTGACGCGTATTTTCCAGGTTCGCCAACGGGCCGTGGGTAGAGTAAGCTCATGGCGCGTAAGCGCGTGCCGCACCCCGCTTGGGGGCGTTGCATGATGTCTGCAATTGACCCCAGCGAGGTGTTCTGATGAGCGATTCCAGCGGTTCCGATCCTTTTGGCTTTGCCAAATTCATTCCTGGCTTTGACTTTCTGCAAAGTCTGTCGCAGGGCGCGGCCGGTGCCGCAGGGGCTGCTCCCAGCGCGCCCTTGGCCGGGATGGCGCAGTGGATTGCGCCCACAGCCAGCGTGGAAGACATAGACAAGCGCATCCAGGAGCTGCGCTCCGTGCAGTTCTGGCTGGAGCAAAACGGCCGTGCGCTGACCGCGACCATCCAGGCACTGGAAGTGCAGAAGATGACCCTGGCCACGCTGCAGAGCATGCAGGGCGGCCTCAGCGAGTGGGCCAAGGCCTCGCCCTTCAAGATGCCGGAAACCAGCGCGGCGGCCGCCGCCGCACCCGCCCCCGCAGCAGCCGCGGCGGCGCCCAAGGCTGCGCCAGCGCCGTCCGCGCCACCGGCCCAGGATACGGCCGAGCCGCCCCAGGCGTCGGCCGCGGCGGCCATCGATCCCATGCAGTGGTGGGGTGCGCTGACCCAGCAGTTCCAGCAGATCGCGACCCAGGCCTTGCAAGAGCCCGTGGGCCAGAAAGCCATGGAAGCGGGCACGCAGATGGCCAGCGAACTGGCACGCACCGCAATGCAGACCGCCACCGAGTTGGCGCAGGTGGTGCAGCCGGCGGCGGCCCCGGTGAAACCCGCGCCAGCCAAGCCAGCGACCATCAAACCTGCGGCCGCGGCCAAGAA
>JAMNYN010000020.1 GCA_023622805.1 Pseudomonadota bacterium
TGCAGACGAATTTTGCAGCCTTGACCCCCCAGCAAAAGCTGGTGTGGTCCCGTGACACCTGGAGCGCGGCCCGCGACCAGATGTTCATCAAGCGCTTCATGGGCAAGACCCAGCAAGCGATGATCCAGGTGATCAAAGAGCTGACCAAGACGGAAAAGGGCGACCAAGCTCTGATCCAGCTGGTGGCCGATCTGGTTGAAGACGGCGTGGTTGGTGACAACGAACGCGAGGGCAACGAAGAAGCCATGCAGTCGTACAGCCAGATCATCACGCTGGATCTGTTGACCCACTCGGTGCGCAACAAGGGCAAGCTGGCAGAACAGAAAACGGTGATCGGCTTCCGCGAGCAAGGCCGCGACAAGCTGTCCTACTGGTTGGCCAACCGCACGGACCAACTGGCTTTCCTGACGCTCTCGGGCATCAGCTTCGCCTACAAGAACAACGGTGCACCCCGTATTGGCTCCCCGTTTCCGCTGCTGTCGTTCGCGGCAGATGTGTCGGCGCCCTCGGCTAAGCGCTCGCTGATGTGGGATGGCACCAGCCTGCAGCAGTCCAGCACAGGCAGCATCACCACGGCCTTCATGCCCAAGTACACGATGATCGTGGACCTGATCGCCTACGCCAAGGAGCACTATGTGCGCCCCCTGAAGGATGGCGGCAAGGAATACTTTGTCCTGCTGGTGGCTCCTGGCACCCTCGCGGCGCTCAAGAAGGACCCCGACTATCAGCGTGCAGTCGTCGCCGTGGCCACCAAGGCCGGCACCGACTCTCCCTGGTTCACGGGCTCCACCGTGACCGTGGACGGCGCAGTGCTGCATGAGCACAACTTGGTCTACACGACCAAGGGCGCGGCCGCCGGCTCCAAGTGGGGCGCAGGCGGCAACGTCAATGGCACCCGCACGCTGCTGTGCGGCGCGCAAGCGATGGGCATGGTGGACCTGGGCTCCCCCGACTGGGTGGAGAAGCTGTTCCAGTACGACAGCTCGCAGGGCATCAACGTGGACAAGATGATGGGCCTGCTCAAGCCCAAGTTCCACTCCATCTACGACGACAGCGTTGAAGACTTCGGCGTCGTGGCCGTCGACCACTACATCGCGTAACGGCGGACTACCCGGGCGGCGCGGCTGCCTGGGTGGTGCGCCTCCCTCATTTTGTTGTTTAAGGAGGCAAATCATGCCTATCCGTTTGAACGCTGGCCGCCAGGAATTGGTTTTGGCCTATGTGGATGTCAAAGCTGGTGATCTGGTCAGCGGTGTTGCTGGCAAGGCCATCGAACTGCCATCGGGCGCCGTCATCGTGGGTGGCGACATCGTGGTGAAGACCGCTTTCAACAGCGCGACCACCGCCACGTTGAAGCTGGGCGACAAGGTGGACGATGACCGCTACACCTCCGCCGCCGTGGATTTGAAGACAGCAGGCCGCACTGCGCTGACCCTCACGGGCTACAAGCACAGCGTGTCTGAGCACCTGCAGGCGCTGTTCGTTGAAACCGGCGCCGCCGCGACCCTGGGCCTGGCCCGCGTGTCGATCCACTACTACGTGGACGGCCGCGCGGCTTTCACCCAGGGCTGAACTCGTGTGTTTTCGTGGTGAGGGCTTGGCCCTTTTCCCGGCGGGTTCGCCTGCCGGGTTTTTCCCATCCATTCCGAACAGGTGATCTATGAAATTCCGCTCCCCCGGCGCCGAGGCGCTTCACATTGCGTTGACCAGCGGCCATACCCTCGTCATCCCAGCCGAAGGCGTGGACGTGCCCCAGCACTTTCGCCGCGAAGCCATTTCCCAGGGCGCCGAGCCCATGAGCGCGGACCGGCAGGACGAGTCCTTTGCCCCTGCAGCGCTGCCATTGCAGGTCAGCACGGCCGCGGGCCCGGAAGCGCGCAAGAAGCTGATCGCCGATGCACTGCTGAGCATGCTGAACGGCAGCGATGAAGCCGACTTCACCAAGGACGGCAAGCCCAACCTGGCCAAGCTCAAGGAAGTCGCGGGCTTCAATGTGTCGCGCGCCGAGGCTGATGTGGTTTGGGAAGAGGTGCAAGCGGCCGAAGCTGGCAAGCCTGGTCCCTCTACTGAATAACGGGCAGGCGCGGCCATGAACCTCGAAGAACTGATGACCCAGGCGCGCGCAGCGCTGATGGACCGGCAAGAGCCTTACCTGTGGGGCGATGAGGCCCTGGCCGGGTACTTCAATGAGGCGGTTCAAGAGGCATGCGAGCGCGCCAAGCTCATTGAAGACAGCACCACCGAGGCCGTGTGCCGCATCGAGGCCGTACCTGGCCAGGCGGAATACGCCTTGCACGCCTCTGTGCTGGAAGTGGACCGTATCACGTTCAATGGCCGCCTGCTGCATGAAACCAGCATCGAGGCCATGGACCGGCAGACGACAGCGTGGGAGGCGCGCGAAGGCCAGCCCGCGCAGTTCGTCTATGAGGCACCCACGGGCGCGGCCAAGCCGCGGGTGCGACTGGTGCCCGCGCCAGCGCTGCCTGGTGTGATCCGCCTGCGGGTATACCGCGGCGCGCTGAAACCGCTGTCGGCAGATGTGTCGGCGGGCAAGCCCGAGATAGCCGAACGCTTTCATGTGAAGCTGATCGACTGGGTTTGCCGCTGTGCCTACATGCGCCCGGACCCCGATGGCTACGACCCGGGCAAGGCCCAGATGCATGAGGGATTGTTTGAACGGAATTTCGGCGTGCGACCCGATGCCAATGTGCAGCGCAAGCGCCGTGACAAGCGCCCGCGTCTGGTCCGAATGGGTGGAAGCTGGTAGGAGCAATCAATGGCAACTGAACAAGACGAATTCAAAAATGGCAATGCAGGGCAGACAGCTGCCAGCCGCCTATCGAGCCCCACCAACATCTTTCCTGGCAACCGCCTGCAGGGTAGCTCGGGATCTTCGGGCGCACCGATCCGTTCCGTGGCTGCCAGTGCACCGGCGGCTGCAGCGGTGCTGGCGCAGTCCACAGCGGGCCCCAGCACCATTCCCACAGGCGGCCCGAAGGCGCCTGCGCCGGATGGCTCTCAGGACCGCTGGACGAACACCGATGTAGGCCGCAATGTGGCCAACTCGCTCGCAGCATTGCCCGGTGTGGCCGGTGCGCTGCCGATGATTGCCAAGACAGGCGGTGCAATTAGCTCTGGGCTGAATGCCGTGTCCCGTTTGAGCAACGCGGGCATGGGCGCAGGTATTGGCGCTGCAGCAGCTGGACCCACGTTGGCGCCTGCGGCAGAGCCATCCGGCGGGCCTTTTCCCGCGGCTACACCTCCCGCTGCACCGAGCGCGGCGCCAGCTGCGGTGGGACCTGCAGCTCCAGGACCAGGTGACACCGCTGCCCAGACGTCTGCTGCCTCTGGCGTTTCTGCCGTGCAGCCGGGGGTGTTTCAGCATGGGCGCGGCCAATACAGCGACCAAGCTGGAGGCATGGGCCTGGCCCCGGGCTTCACTGGCCAGCCCAATGCGCAGAACATGCGCGCTGCCGAGAATCTAGCTAGTCCGCCGGCGGGGCCCCAGCCTGGTGGCGCGCAACCCGTCGCACCAGATCAGGTCAGCGCTCCCACGGTGCAGCACTCGGGCAATAGCTGGCAGGCGCGCAACGATCTGCGGAACCTGGAGGTCAGCGCCAGCAGCATTACCAACCGCCCTGGATGGGATGGCGCCGGCATGGGCCGATTTGCGCGCCAGCCCGGTACACCGCCGGCGGTGGCCGCCTATCAAGCAGGGCTGCAGACTGACGCGGCGCTGCGCCAGGCCCAGCCCGTCATGGACCAAGCCGCCATGCGCGAGAACGCAGGTCTGCAGCGCACAGGCATGCAGGAGCGTGGCGCGTCGGCGCGGGCCATGGGTCAGCTCAACCTTGGGCAGCAGCGTCTGGGCCTGGATGCTCAGCGCGCGGCCGGCGAGAATGCCTTGCGCTCTACCCAGGTTCGCGCGGCTGACCGGATGTCCAGCATTCAGGACCAGTACCTGGGGGCGAAGACGGATGAAGAGCGCGCACGGGCTGCAAGTCAGATTCGCGGGATGAATGGCCAGGTGGAGCCCGCCCAATGGGGCGTGCAGGTGACGCCAACGGTCAAGAATGCGGACGGTTCAACGACTGAGGGCAGTGTGTACCGTTACAACAAGGCTACAGGCGATGTGCAGCCGGTGACTGGCGGCCAGCGTGCTGCGGAACCTTTGCCAAACCATGTTTCCAACCTGCGCAAAGACCCACAGTCGGCTTCACAGTTCGATGCTATCTATGGTGCCGGTGCAGCAGCCAAGGCACTCAAGGGTTAGCAGTCGTAGTAGGAGAAGGTGGCTATGTAAGAGGATTTTGGGGTGGTGACGCTATAGATATAGAGCACCCCGCGAGCCATCAATGCCACATTAATGCGAGAAGTGCATAGCGTGGCCTTGATCCTTGCGGCTCCCACGTCGGGTGGGACGTTCTCAGCCAAGGACACGCGGTAGCCATACGATTTTGAATCCCGAAGGTACCCAGCGCTGACGATGGTCGTAACGCTATCTGCTTGGATGGGGGCAGATTCGTTCACGGCTTTGGCCATCGCGGTCATGTGCTGATGGACTTGCGCCATGGACATCGCTTCTATATCGCGGACCGGGTCATTGATCTTCTGCGCCCACAGAGGCAATGTCAGCACGAGTCCAATCGCGCACAGAAATTTGCTCCTCATCGCACCCCCATCATGGTTTTTGTGTCAGCAGATGGTACCCGGCAGCTTCCCCCCCGCTAGGGTTGGCCTAAAAACGCTGGCGCGCGAACACTGCGGGCATGAGCAAAAATCCTTACGCAGACCCGACCTTCGGCGCCGCTCCAGGCACTGGGCAGCCCTCCGTTGCGACGCAGGATGCCCAAGAAAAATCGCCCAATCCCTACAGTGACCCGAAGTTCGGCATTGAGAAGTCGCGCAGCGTTGGAGACTATGCGCGCGATGTGGCGGCTTGGGGTGTCAAGGGCGCTATTGTCGTGCCAGAGGCAGCAGTGGGGTTGGCCGACCTGGCTACAGGCGGGCGCGTAGGCCAGTTCCTAGAGAACAAGGATGGTGTTGCTGGATTCCGTCCCAAGCAGGCAAAAGAGTTGGCCAACGATTGGCACTCTGACGCGACGAAGGATGCTCAGCGAAAGCTTCAAGAAGCGGAAGGATTGGGAGGGAAGTTCCAGGCAGCCATAGAGAATCCGTCGAATATCGTGGGTGGGATTGTTGAATCCCTCCCCAGCATGGGCGCCGGCGGCGTTGTGGGGCGCGGCCTGACAGCAGCCTCCCGCCTGGGCCAGATGGGAGCCAAGGGCGCGGCACTCGCGGGCGCTGCAGGCGAAGGTGTGGTGATGGCAGGCGCGCAGGCCGAACAGATCCGCCAGGAAACAGGGGATGGCCTCCTGTCTCCCGGGCAGGCCGGCGCGGCCTTGGCCACGGGCGTGCTGGGCGCGGGCTTTGGCGCTGCTGGCGGCAAGATCGCCAACAAGCTGGGCATTGGGGACGTCGACACAATGCTGGCCCAGGGCACAAAGGGCGTGGCCAAGCAAATTGCCGAGAAGGCTGTCGGTGATGCGGTCAATCCCCTTGCGGCCCAGGCTGCCAAAGGCATCCCACGACGGGTCATCGAGGGCGCAATCTCCGAGGGGTTGCTGGAGGAGCTGCCACAGTCCGTGGCCGAAACAGTCCTCCAGAATTTGGCTCTGGACAAGCCATGGGCAGACGGCCTGGACGAGGCCATTGTCATGGGTGTGTTGTCGGGCGCGGCCATGGGTGGGGCTGGCGCTGGTTACCACGGCTACCTGCAGCCCAGCGGCGCGGCCCATGAACGTGTGGGCCTTGACGTCGCTGAGGCGCCAACTCCTGCACCTTCGGACTTGAGCAGCGCTCCTGGCATTGAGCCGTTGGCCGCCGCCCCTGCAGAAACCGCTTCAGCGAACTGGGAAACTGGCACAAGCCCCTTGGCTCAGCAGATCCAGAGCAGCGTAGAGAGCGCGCAGGAAGTAGCCGCACAGGCCATGAAACCTTCGGAGCGCATGGGGCTGGACTCGAATGCTGGTGCTTTGTCTGCGGTCGCCGTGATGGCTGTGGATTCTGGCGCCACCGACCAGCTGCAGGCGGCCGCGCTGCAGGAGGCTGCCCAGGTGGTGCCCAGCAGCGAGGCACAGCCTACGCCGGTCACGGCCGATCCAGAAACCGGCGAGGTGGCGCCAGTCGCCCGCATGCAGGAGCTCCAGCAGCGCCTGCAGTTCATTGAGCAGCAGGCACGGACCAATGGGGGCTGGGACATGCCGCTGGTGGAAGCCCGCGATGCCGCGCGCGCCGAGCTCACAGCCTTGACCCCATCCACCAGCCAGGCGCAAAGCAATGAAAACACCAAAGCACGAGAGTCGGGGGCGCTTGCCCCGGGTGAGCCTGTTTCGTCGACCAGCACTGCGACGCCAGTGGCAGCAGGGCCCGTGGCAGCGGGCGCGGCGGATGACACCGGCCTGAGCGCGGGCGATCGCATTGGCCAACTCGAAGCTTCGGCCGCAGATGCCGAAGCGCGCGCGGCTGATTGGTCCGGCCGGGATTACAAACCCAACAGCACGCCCCTGCCAAAGTACGAAGCAGCCGGTGGCCCCGCCGATGTGCAGGAAGCCAACGAACAGCGCCGCCTGAAAGAAATCGTCAGCGCGAAGACTGCGGCATCCAAGGCACGGGCACAGGCGGAGACCTTGCGCCAGCAGGGCAACGCCCAGGCCCAGCAGGCGGTCAAGGCCAGCGGCGCGGACCAGGTGCCCGGGCTGACCGCAGGCGAACAGCGCGCCCAGTCCATCGCCCAAGACGGCGCGGAGCGGCGCGCGCAGCAGCTGGAAGCCAGTGAACGTTGGACCCGCATGCCCACGGCGGAGCGCCAGGCGCTGGCCCAGCGCGCGCCCGACCTCAATGCCGTGGCCAAGAAGAACGTGCACACGCGGGCCTGGGGGGATCTGGGTCCGAAGGTGCGCGGGCAACTGGCCGATGCTATGGCGCCGAAGGCTCAGGATGCTCCAGCTGTGCAAGCGCCGGCCATTGAGGGCAATGACATCGATGGCGACTGGATGGAGTTCGCCAAGGAGTCGGGCACCAAGAGCGTGGCCCGGGCCGAGATGCCCCAGATCAAAGCTGCGCACCGCGGTGCCATGACCAACTTCATGAATGCCCGCGGCATCGCGCACCAGGAGGAAAGCGTGCCAGCGGCCAGCCTCAAGCCCACGCAGGCCGAATTCAGCCGGAAGAAGGTGGCTAAGGCCAAGGTCTACGCGGACGGTGATCGGGCCATCCTGGTCTCCAAGGATGGCCATGTACTGGATGGGCATCACCAGTGGCTCGCGGCGCGCGAGCAGGGTAATGACGTGCGAGTGATCCGCTTGGACGCGCCCATTGACCAACTGCTCGAGACGGCACGGGAGTTCCCGAGCAGCACGACCAGCGCCGGCGCGGCGCCGGCCGAGGGTGTCAAGGATGTGCCGGTCAATGAACCGGTGAAAGTCCCAGCACCCGAAAAGAAGGCCGCGGCCAAGGCTCCTCGAGGCGTGCTCGCAAAAATGGCGCAGGCCGCAGAAGCTGCGCGCGCCGACTACTTCACCCCGGGGAGCATCGTGCGTGGCTATGGCGGGCACGACCGGGTGGTGAGCTATCAGCCTGGCACGGCAACCGATCCATGGAGCGTCACGGTGCAGGCCGTGGTGCAACAGGATGGCCAATGGGTGGCTGATCCCAAGGACAACCGCACGCGATCGCATACGACGCAGCCGGATGCGCGCAGCCTCAAGACTGGGCCTGTTGAGCGTGCCGCCGCACCAGCAAACGAGCCAGTGGGTCAAGCCGCCGTCAAACAGGACGCAGACCAAGATGGCCAAACCCCGATGTTCAGCCGGGCATCAACTACGGAGAGCGCGGCCTTTAAGAAATGGTTTGGCGACTCTAAGGTGGTCGATGCCGAAGGCAGGCCGCTGGTGGTTTACCACGGAACGGCCAAGGCATTCAATAAGTTCGACTCCAAGAAGACGATGGATAGTGCGTTCTGGTTCACTTCGAACCGTGAGGCTCTGGAAAATGGTGAAGTCGGCGCCGCTGGTGCCGGAGACATCATGCCGGTCTACCTGTCCGCAAAGAAACTGGCGGGGTGGGATAAGTACGACAGCCTGACCTATGACCAGCTTATGGCCGAAGGATACGACGGTATCCAGTTGGATGATGACTTCATCATTTTCCAGCCCGAGCAGATCAAGTCCGCCACTGGCAACAACGGCGCATTCGACGGCAGTAACCCGGACATTCGCTTCAGCCGCGAGGCCCTGGAAGGCAATGCAGATGCCGCCGCAAACCGAGGAATGACGCCTGACCTGGCCCAGCAGCTGCTGCGCATCATGGGCCAGGCCCCGGAGTATTCGCCGGCGGCGCGGGCCCAGGCCGTGTCCAAGGTGCGCAAGACGGTGGATGCCATTCGCAGCGCCTGGGCGAACGGGCCGGAGGTGGTGGTGGCCTTCGACATGAACGACCCGGCTGTTCCTGCTGCAGCGCGGGCCGAAGACCTCAAGCAGCGCAGCGGCGGCGCTGCGGGTACGCCGGAGGGCTTCTACTGGAAAGGGAAGGTGTACCTGCTGTCCTCGCAGCTCAACACGCCCAACGACGCGGCGCGGGTGCTGTTCCATGAGGCACTGGGCCACCACGGCCTGCGCGGCGCCTTCGGTAAGGACTTGGACAACATCCTGAACCAGGTGGCGACCATGCGCCGCGCCGATGTGGATGCCAAGATCAAGGAATACGGCCTGCGGGGTGTGAGCGACCTGGATCGCCGCACGGCCGCCGAGGAAGTCCTGGCCGAGATGGCCCAGAACACACCGCAGTTGCATTTCGTGAAACGCGCGATCGCGGCCATCCGCAACTGGCTGCGCGCCAACGTGCCAGGGTTCCGCGGCCTGGCGATGACCGATTCCGACATCATCCAGGCTTTCATCCTGCCGGCGCGCAGCTATGTGGAGCAGGGCGCGCGGCCCGAGGGCGCTGTGCCGGCGCTGGCGTTCAGCCGAGGCGGCGAGCAGGCGCCACTGCGCCAAGCTGTGACGTTCGCAGAGGCGCGCGAGGCCGCCAAGGCCTTTCAGGGAAAACCAATTGCCAATGGCCAGACGGGCTTGGAAGCCGTGGTATCGCGCAACAGCCTGGACAAGATGCTGAGCTCGAAGGCGGTGGGTAAGTCGGCCAGCGCGGCAGCTCATTCCACGGCAGTCGCCAATGTGGACACGCTGTTTCAGAACGCAGTTTGGGGCTGGAGCAAGACGGACCGGGCAGATAACACCAATATCGCGGCCATCCACCGGTTCTTCGTCCCTATGGCGTTTGAGGGGCGCGAGCTGATGGCGAAGCTGACGGTGAAGGAAACGGTCGACGCGAACCACTCCAACCCGATTTACACCGTTGAAGCTGTGGACTTCAACGAAAAATCCCCCGCAGCTCAATGGGTGGACGCATCTGCCAAAACCGATGGTGTTGACCTGACTTCCATCCGCTCTGCGGGGGACGTATTGAGTTTAGCGGAAGGAATTGAGCAGCGCAATCAGGGGGCCGGCGATGCCGCCATGTTCAGCCGCGGCAAGCTGTCCCAGTTCAAGACCAAAGCCATCGACCAGATCCACGCAACCCTGAGCCACCCCGGCACGGTGAGCATGTGGGACAAGACGGTGGGCACCATGTACCACCTGGCCGAGCGCGCGCCCGCATTCAAGCCGGTGTTCCAGGCCGCACAGCGCTTTGTCGACGACGTGTCCAGTTTGGCGACCGACGCAGCTGACGCGGCGCCCCGGATCCTGCCCAAGCTCGAGCATTGGGCCGACCTGAAGAAGCAGCCGATCGCGGCGGCCGACAACCGCGCCATTGCGCGCCCCATCTTCGAAGGCACGCTGATGTGGGGCCGCGACGAGCAGGGCCAGCCGGCTCTGGTCGACGACCTGGCCAAGGCTGCCACCAGCTTGACGCCTGACGACAAAGCCCAGCTGCTGCTGCGCACCGGCAAGCTGGACGCTGGCGTGCTGAAAATGTGGCGCGGCCTGCCGGTGGCCCAGTATGAGAGTCTGATTAACTCTCGTTTTGAGAGCAAGCACCTCAAGGCCGGCATTGTCTGGACGCAGAAAGAGCTGGAAACCCATTTCAAGCTGACGCCCCAGCAGTCTGACCTCTACCGCGAGTTCCGCGCGGGGGTGGATCGCTCCATCGACGTGACCGCGCGCGCTGACATGCTGCGTGTCCTGGGCAAGGAATATGCAGGCCTGCGCGATGCGACGCTGGACGCGGGCACACTGCAGGATGCGCTGGACCTGCTGACCGGCACGCTGCTGGCGGATGCCAAGGCCACGCCCGACAAGTCGGAACGCCTGATGCAGCTGCACAACCAGGTGGTTGACCGCGCAACCCAGGCGCGCGAGCTGCAGGATGCCGGCTATGCGCCGCTGTCGCGCTTTGGCCGCTTCACGGTCGACGTGGTGAATCCAGCCGGCGAGCGTCTGTACTTCGGCATGTTCGAGACCAAGTACGAGGCCAACAAGATGAACGAGGCGATGCGCCGCGAGTTCAAGGACGCGACGGTGGAGCAGGGGACCATGAGCGAGCAGGCTTTCAAGCTGTTTCAGGGGATCACCCCGGAAAGCCTGGAGCTGTTCGGCAACATGCTGGGGCTGAAGTCTGAGGGTGACGGCGCCCAGGACAAGGCGTTTCAGGAGTACCTGAAGCTCACGAAGAACAACCACAGCGCCATGAAGCGTCTGATGCACCGCAAGGGCATCACCGGCTACAGCGAGGACGTTGGCAGGGTGCTGGCCAGCTTCATTTACTCCAACGCGCGTCAGTCGGCCGCCGGGCTGAACATGGGTGACCTGGACACGGCCATCAACGACGTGCCCAAGGATCAGGGCGAGCTCAAGGATGTGGCGATTGGTCTGCGGGACTACATCAAGAACCCCCAGGAGGAGGCCCAGGCGGTGCGCGGCCTGCTGTTCGCCCAGTACCTCGGCGGCTCCGTGGCCTCGGCCATCGTCAATATGAGCCAGCCGTTTGCCGTGACCTTCCCCTGGCTCAGCCAGTACGGCGGCGCGCGCAAGGCTGCCCAGCAGCTGGGCCGCGCGTTCAAGGACATGGGCACCAAGGGCCTGCAGTACGAGCCCGACCTGGCCCGGGCGCTCAAGAATGCCGAGGACTCGGGCGCGGTCAGTCCCCAGGAAGTGCACCAGCTGATGGCGCAGGCGCGCGGTTCCGGCTCGCTGCGCTCTGGCGATGGCACCAAGGCGGGCGACGCGCGCGCGGCCGTGGGCAACAAGTTGGCGCAGTTCAGCCTGGTCTGGGGCAAAGGCTTCTCGATGGCCGAGCAGATCAACCGCCGCTCGACCTTCATTGCAGCTTTTCGCACGGCCAAGGAGCAGGGCATGCAGGATCCGGCGTCCTTCGCGGCCAAGGCCGTGCTGGAAACCCAGTTCCTCTATAGCAAGGCCAACAAGAT